>JBBDYK010000271.1:0-4749 GCA_040901665.1 Pirellulales bacterium
TAGCAGCGCCGATCCCCGCAACAATCGCACCCGCTGCGGACTGGTGGTGGGCCTGGCCGGCGGCAATCTGCTGGTCGATTCGCCCCCCGACTTGCGCACTCAGTTGCTCCGCGAGAAGATCGGCATCGTCCATGCCACGCTCTACACCCACGATCACGCCGATCACGTGTTCGGCTTGGACGATCTGCGGCTGTTTCCGTACACGCTAGGGCACGCCATGCCCATCTATTGCGAAACCAACGTCGAGGCGCGGATTCGCAAATCGTTCGACTACGCCTTTGCCGCCGAAGCGCAGCAGTACGGCGGGGGAGTGCCGCAGATCGATTTCCACACGATTGCCACCGAACCGTTCGAGGTGTTATCCCAAAGGGTGATCCCCATCCGGTTGGAGCACGGGCGGTTCAGCGTGCTGGGCTTTCGCTTCGGCAACGTGGCTTATTGCACCGACACGAATGGCATTCCGCCGGAAAGCTGGCCGCTGCTCGCGGGGCTCGACGTGCTGATCCTCGACGCGTTGCGTCCCAAGCCCCACCCCACGCACTTTAGCCTGCAGGAAGCGGTCGACGTGGCCCGCAAGGTCGGCGCCAAGCGCACCTACTTCACGCACATGTCTCACGATCTGGAGCACGTGGCGACCAACGCGTCGCTGCCCGAGGGAATGGAGCTGGCTTACGACGGGTTGAAGATTCCGCTGACGTAGTGCGCGTGGGGCAAGATGCTGCACAACTCGTACTTCGTGTCCACGAAAAAACCCCCGGCCGAGGCCGAGGGTTCTTGATTGATCAATTCTGCGTGCCGGGGCGGTCTAGCGCTGGCCGACCGAAGCGGCTTGCGGAGCGCTCTTGAGCATTTGCAGGTAATCCGTGGTGATGTCGAGCACTTCGTTGAAATAGAAGTTTCGCTCCACCACCGGGCGGTTCGGATCGTTGAGATCCTCCAGCGTCTTTTCTTCCTGCTTCTCGGGCGAAAGCTCGTTCTTCTCGGCCAGGAACTTTTCCTTGTTGAGCGAGATTCGCTTGCGCTCCTTCTGCTTGTTGAAGTACTCGATATCCGACAGCACGCGCTGGAAGTCCTTCGACTCCTGGCGGCGCGCGGCCGACTTGGCGTTCAAGTCATCGACCAGCTTCTTGTTGACCATGTTGTAGGCCCGATAGCTGACCGGATCAACGTGGTCGAACTTCATCGCATAGTCGAGATCCGACTCACCGACGTCGAGTTGCGCGATCAGCGAAGGCAACACGATGTCGGACAGCACTCCGCGGTTTTGCGTGCTGTCGCCCTGGGGACGATAGAACTGCTGCTCCGTGATCTTCAGCGCGCCCAACGACGGCGAGTTGGGCAACCGGCCAAACAGCCGCTGGCCCAGGTCGAGCAGGCTTTGCACCGTGCCCTTGCCGTGCGTGGACGGGTCGCCCACGATGATGCCGCGCTTGTAATCCTGAATCGCGCCGGCGAAGATCTCGCTGGCGCTGGCGCTAAACTTGCTGGTCAATACTACCAGCGGACCGGCCCATTCCACGCCCCGCTCGGTGTCGTCGTATTGCTGCTTTTGTCCGTCGGAATCCTTCACCTGCACCACAGGTCCGCTGTCGATGAACAGGCCCGTCAGCTTGATCGACTCGGTGAGCGATCCACCGCCGTTGGTGCGCAGATCGATAACGACCGCGTCCACGCCCTGGGCGTTGAAATCGGCCAACAGCTTGGAGACGTCGCGGGTGGTGCTCTTGAAATCCTGCAAACCCTCGCGGGCCCCGCTCATATCCATGTAGAAGCTGGGCAAGTTGATCACGCCCACCTTGTAGGGCTTGCCGTCCGGCTTCGTGCCGGCTTCCAGAATCTCACTGCGGGCTTCGGCATCGGTCAATTCGACCTTCTGTCGCACGATGTCGTACACCTTGCTCTGCGTCTCGCCCTTGGGCAACACCTCCAGGCGGACCGTCGTACCCTCGTGGCCGCGGATCAGCCGCACCACGTCGCGCAGCTTCATGTCGGTGACCGTCACGATCGGGCCATTGGCGTCCTGACCCACGCCGACGATGCGGTCTTCCGGCTTCAACCGGCCGTCCTTCGCGGCGGCGCCGCCCGGAATGATTTTCTTCACCACGGTCTCGCCTTCGGGCGCCTCGAGCGCCGCGCCGATCCCTTCCAGGTTGAGCCGCATCTGGATCTCGAAATCTTCCAGCGTGTGCGCGCCCATGTAGCTGGTGTGCGGATCGAAGGCCGTGGTCAGCCCCGTTAAATACATCTCCAGCAACTCGTCGTTGCTGGTTTGTCGCATCCGTTTTGCCAGATGATGATAGCGCTTGGACACCTTGTCGAGCGCTTCCTTGCCTGCCAGCGGCGGTTTGTCGGTCGACAGCTCGAGCAGATCGAACTTCACCCGCTGACGCCAGCGATCGCGCACGTCGGCATCGTCCTTGGCATAGGCAATCTCGTCGGGATCAGTGATCAACTCCTCGTCGACCGTCTCGTCGATCGGGCCAGCCAGGATCTCGTCGACCAGCTTCACCCGTTCATCGATCCGCGTCAGAAACTTGTTGAACACGCGGTAGGCAAAGGACGTGTCTCCCTGCAGCGCCATGTCGTCCAACTGATTGCGATAATTCATGAACTCGTCGACATCCGCCTGGCTGAAGAAAACCTTGCGCGGATCGAGCATCTTCAGATAGTTGTTGATCCAGCGGTTGCTGATCTCGTCATCCAGCGGATGACGGGTCAGATGCTGGCGCGTCATCAATACCGTGATGGCTTTGGTGATCGGCCGATCGTTGCGCTGCGGGCCCGTGATCTCGGCCGCCGTATGGCGAAGCGGCACGCACAGGCTGGCCAGGACCAGCGCCGCCAGAGCAAGCCCTAGAATTCGACGTGGGGAAATTCTGCTCGCAATGGCGGGCGTGACGGTCGGCTGGCCTCTCATCAGGTATTCCTCGTGTTTGCTGCTGCCCAGAAAGCCTAAGTGCCGCAATTTGAAAGGGTTAAACGGAATCGTAGCTGCCCGCTGCCCGGATTGCAATATCAGGATGGCTTGCCCGAATTCCGCTACTGCTATCACCCGCACAGTCGCGCCAAACGAGCGGAAAGCGCAAGCTTCTCACAGGTAGCTACGCTCGCCATGCGCCTTTGGATCGCGCCATGGGCCGAATCGGCTTGGATACACAAAGATAGGCTATGGGTCCACCGCAGGCGAACCCCACGCCTTGGCATCGGCAATTCAGCAGGCCCGCTCCACTTCAATTCGAACCGGCGGCATACCGGCGTCGCGCACGCCATCGCTCGGCGCAAGCGCTTGCCGAGTCAGCAACCATCGACCATCAAGCGCGTTGCTTCCCTGACGCGGTCGAGAAGCGCCGTCGCCACCAGTTCATCAGGACCCAAGTGCTCGGTCACGCGCCAATCGACATGTGCGTGCCTCGCCGCAAACTCACGCACCAAAGATCGCAGGCGCATTAGCAACTCGCCGGCAAAAAGCAGATGGGGTTGCACGACGATTCGCCGTGCCGGCCCATGGACCAGTTGCTCAAGCGTGTCCTCCAGCGGTGGATCGGCCATCGCAAGAAACGCGGTCCGCGTGTCGCCAACCGGCGATGTCTCGTGGCGCATACGCGTGAAGCGCAACATCTCCGCAGCAGCCTCGACGTCGTGGCTACCGCGACCCACCAATACTAGCACCGTATCCTCCAGCGCGACGGGCGGCGCCAACCTCACTGCCTCGTCAAATCGCCGGCTGGACAGTTGGGCCAGCGCCGGATGACATCCCAGGTGCGGCGCGTGCGCCACCGCCACGCCAGGATAGCGACTGCTCGCGGCCGCGACGGCGCGCGGAATGTCGTGGCGGATGTGTCCGGCGGCAAACAAGATCACCGGCGCCACCACAACGCTGGTTGCCCCCCGCTCGACGAGTCGCGCAAAACCCTCGGCGATCGACGGCTCGGCGAGTTCCAGAAAACAGGGCTCCACCGCCCAGCCGCCTGCCCGAGCAGCCACCCGTCGGGCCAGTTTCAGAAGCTCGTCCACGCCGGGCGCATAGCGCGTGCCGTGCCCCACTAGCAACAAGCCCGCATCGGCTGGCAAACTTTCGATTTTTGATACGGCGGCCATCGACTGGAAAGGATGTCCGAGAAATGCGAGCATTCGCCCGCAAAGTACGAAACCGCAGCCATTCTAGAGAGCCCGCCCGGCAGCCGGCAACGCGACGGCCACGATATCAACATCAAGTGACTTAGGTAGCAGTCCCAGGCCCCTGGCCGGCGCGGTATACTGAACAGACGCGCCATCCCCGCGATGCCTCGCTCGGCTACGGAACGTCCTCCGCAATCACTATCTCAGCGCCCTGCCAGTGTACGTATACCTGACGATGACCGTCGGCAGCCGCGCCGGAGTGAGCTTTCTGCTCGACCCGACCGAAGAGAATCGGCTGGGCCGCGATCCCGAGTGTGCGATCGCCCTGAACGATCCACTTTGTTCGCGTGTCCACGCAATCATCCTACAGCAGAGCGGCATCTGGCGGCTCCGTGACGCCGACAGCCGCAACGGCACCTTCGTCAACGATCAGCGGATCGATGACGTGGCCTTGAGCGATGGGCAGCACGTGCGCATCGGCTCCACCGAATTCGAATTCCATCTGACCGACCAGCCCCCGACGCTCGACTCGGCCGCCGAGGAAAACGGTCTGACCGAGACCGTCATCAAGAACCAACTCGTCGACGGCATCACGTCCGAGTCGAGCATGTTGGCGGCGCTGCGCGATAC
>JBBDYK010000271.1:4759-17178 GCA_040901665.1 Pirellulales bacterium
AGCGCACCAAGGAACTGCTCTTGCTATACCAATTCAGCATCAAGCTGCTGGGGTGCGACTCTCCCGACGAAGTCGTGCGCACCTCGCTCGAACTGCTGATGGATTGGACGCGGGCCACGATCTCGGGTTTCTTGTGGCTCAACGACAACGGCGAGTTGAAGCCAAGGCTGGTGATTCCTCCCAACGCCGGCCCGCACGTTACGCTTTCCAAGTCGCTGACCGAAATGGTGTCTCGCCAAGGCCAGGCCGTGTGGGTGACCAACCACCGGACGGGCGAAACCACAGAAAGCCTGGAACACTATGCCGACGCTCTGTGTGTTCCGCTGGTGCACCACACGTCCGTGCTGGGCGCCGTCCACGCCTATCTCGAGCACGGACGATTCCGCCAATCGGATTTCGACTTCGCCATCTCGCTGGCCAACATCACCACGATCGCTTTGGTGCGAGCGCAGCGCGAACGAAACTTGACCACCGAGTATCAACACCTGGTCGCCAAGCTGCCCGATCAAGGCGAGATCATTGGCGAATGTCCCTCGATGATCGAGCTGAAAAACAAGATTGCCCGCATGGCCCGCGCCAGCGGCGGTGTATTGATCACCGGCGAAAGCGGCACCGGTAAGGAGCTCATCGCTCGCGCCCTGCACCAGGGTGGCTCCCGCGCCGATCGGCCGATGCTCTGCGTCAACTGCGCCGCCATTCCCCAGGAGTTGATGGAAAGCCAACTCTTCGGCCACAAAGCCGGTTCGTTCACCAGCGCCGACCGCGATCACGTCGGCTACTTTCAACAGGCCGACCTGGGAACGCTGTTTCTCGACGAAGTCGGCGAAATGACACTGGAAGGACAAGCCAAGCTGCTGCGCATACTCGAGGGCCATCCGTTTCTGCCCGTGGGTGGACAGAAGGAGGTCAGCGTCGACGTGCGCGTGATCGCGGCCACGAATCAGAATCTGCAGACCTACGTCCGCCATAAAAAGTTTCGCGAGGATTTGTTCTACCGGCTGGCCGTATTCGAGCTGCGAGCGCCGCCCTTACGCGAGCGGGGACAAGATCTGGCCAGGCTGGTCGACTTCTTTCTCGACCACTTCCGCCGGCAGCACGGCCGCCCTGGAGTGCGACTGTCCGCCGAGGCCCGCGCCAAGCTGCTCGCCTATCAATGGCCGGGCAACGTGCGCCAATTGCGCAATGTGATCGACAGCGCCGTAGTGTTGGCCGATAACCAGGAAATCCGCGTGGCGGACCTGGGCTTGTTGGATCCGGTCGGCGGCGAGCTGGAATCGCTCAACTTGCAATATTGGGAACAGCGGCTCATCAAGGACGCCCTGGCGCGCACCGGCGGCAACGTGCCGGAGGCCGCCAACCTACTGGGCATCGGCCGTGCCACCTTGTATCGTAAAGTCGACGAATACCGCATTGAACGCTAGCGCCGCGCCCCTGCGCGTGGCGATCGATCTCGCAGGAGCTTCTCATCATGTTTCGGATCCCCTTCGCGGCGGCGCTGGCAGGCTTGCTCACGTCGTCGGCCTTGTTGGCCCAGGAATGGCCCCGCTTTCGCGGCCCCAACGGAGCCGGTCAAAGCGACGCCACCACGATACCTGTCGCCTGGAACGCGGACGATCTGCTGTGGAAGGTCGAGCTTCCCGGTGTGGGCAATTCCTCGCCCGTGCTGTGGGGCGACTCCATTTTTCTGACCAGCGCCGACGCGACCGATGGCACGCGACACGTGTTCTGCCTGTCGGCGCGCGACGGCCGCTTGCTGTGGCAGCGCGACTATCCCGCCGCACGCTACCTGGTGCATCAACAAAACACGTTCGCCTCGAGCACGCCGGCCGCCGATGCCAAAAGAGTGTACTGCGCTTGGGCCACACCCGAGGAGCTGGCCCTGCTGGCGTTCGACCACCACGGCAATGAGCTCTGGCGGCTGCCGTTGGGCAGCTTTACGAGCCAGCACGGTTTCGCCGCTTCGCCGATCGTCTATCGCGATCTGGTAATCCTCACCAACGACCAGGATAGCGACAGTTTTCTGGTGGCTGTCGACGCCGCTAGCGGCGCCATTCGCTGGAAGATCCCCCGCCAGGTGTTGGTCGAGCAGAACGCTTCCTATGCGGCGCCATGCATTCGTCAACGTGCCGGTCATCCGGACGAGCTAATCGTGGTGGGACGCTCGCACGGCGTGGCCAGTCTCGATCCGACCACCGGCTCGACCCGCTGGGAACTGGCAGCGCTCGAGCGCCGGCCTGTCGGCTCGCCTGTTTTGTTCGAGAATCTGGTGCTGGCTGCCTGCGGCGATGGCGCGGGGAACAATGCCGTGGTTGCCGTGGAGCCTCCAAACTCGCCGGACGGCGAGCCGCAAGTGGCGTATCGCATCGATCGCGCGCTGGCGCCTTACGTGCCCACCATGGTTGCGCACGGCAAGCTGGTGTTTTTGTGGAACGATCGCGGCATCGCCAGTTGCATCGACGGCGCCACGGGCAAGGTTCACTGGCGCGAGCGTGTCGGCGGCAACTACTTTAGTTCGCCGGTGCGCGTGGCCGACCGAATTTATGGCGTGTCGGTGGACGGCGAAGTCGTTTGCCTGGCGGCTGCCGAGGAATTTCAGTTGTTGGGTCGCAGCGCACTGGGCGAAACCAGCCGCGCTACGCCGGCCGTTGCCGGCGGCCGCATGTTCCTCCGCACCGAATCCCACCTGTTGGCCGTTGGCCAACCGTGAAACACTGCTTCAGCTCGCGCGACACGAACCATAGTCGTCACCCATGACCACGATCTCGGAAGCCCTGGCACTGGGACTCGCGCACCACCAGGCCCGACGTTGGGAACAGGCCGAATCGATCTATCGGCAAGTGCTCGCTCAGTATCCGGGCCACGTGGACACGCTCAACTGCTATGCGGCATTGGTGGTCGACGCGGGTCGCCGCGACGAGGGCATCGTCCTGCTCGAGCAGGCCGCGGCCCAGGCGCCGCACGACCTGCGCGTCGCCATCAATCTCGGTTCCATCTATGTGACGACGGGCCGTTATGGACAGGCGGAGGAAGTGCTGCTGCGCGCCCTTCAGCTCGATCCCCAGCAGCCCGACGCCACTTATCACCTGGGCCTGGTGATGGAGCAAGCCGGACGCCGCGACGACGCGGCCAGCTACTACCGCCGCACGCTCCAATTGCAACCCCAGCATCGCGCGGCCCACGTCAATCTGGGCGTGTTGTTGAAGAGCGCGGGGCACTACGATATGGCGCTTATGCACTTCAATGAGGCACTGGCGATCGATCCAGAATCGCGGTATGCGCGCTACAACCGCGGCATGGTTTTGCTAACCCAGGGAAACTTCGTCGAAGGATTTCGAGACTACGAAGCGCGGCTCGACTTTCCCGAGTTCGGCACGCGGCGGCGACCCGAAGCGGAGTGGGACGGCAGACCGCTGGCCGCTCATTCGTTGATCGTCTACGGCGAACAAGGCATCGGCGACATGATTCAGTTCGTGCGCTACTTGCCGCTGGTCCGCCAGCGTTGCGCGCGGGTGACGCTCGAAGTGCCGCAACTGCTGCTCCCCCTGTTTCGCGAGGCCGGAATCGAAGGGCTCGCGGCCCAGGCCCCGGCCAACCAGCCGCCGAGGGCAGCGGAGGCCGCCGGCTATGACTTCCAGATTCCGCTGCTCAGCCTGCCGCGCGTTCTCGGCACCACGCTGGCGACCATTCCCGGCGGCGTGCCCTACCTGACAGCCAACGATCATCGCGTGGCGCAATGGCGCGCGCAACTGGCGCAGTATCGCGGGCTGAGGGTCGGCATCGCCTGGCAGGGCCGGCCGACGCACCGCGACGACCGTTACCGCTCGATCCCGCTGGCACGGTTTGCCCCGCTCGCGCGGGCAGGCGGCGTCAACTTATTGAGCTTGCAAAAAGGACACGGTCGCGAGCAACTGGCCGGCGTCGGCGATCAATTGAACGTGGTCGATCTGCAGGAACTCATCGATCCTCAAGCCGAACAGTTTCTCGACGTGGCGGCGATCGTGCGAAATCTGGATCTGCTGATCACGTGCGACACCTCGTTGGGCCACCTGGCCGGCGCGATGGGCGTGCCGGTGTGGGTGGCAATCCCCGCGTATTCGGACTGGCGATGGCTGCTCGATCGCACCGACACACCCTGGTATCCTACGATGCGTTTGTTCCGCCAGCCTGAGCTTGGAGCTTGGGAGCCGGTGTTCGCCGAAATGGCCGCCGAGCTGAACGCCCTCGTCGCGAACCGCGCCAGTACAATGAAATCGTGAGCACTTCCGACGACCCACTAGCGCGTGCCTTTGCCCATCATCAGCGCGGAGAACTCGCGCAAGCGGAGCAGCTTTATCGGCAGGTCCTGGCCAGCCAGCCGCGCCACGCGGACGCATGGCACTTGCTCGGGTTGGTCGCGCATCAGGCCGGCCGCCATGCGGAAGCGGCGCAAGCCATCGAACAAGCCGTCGCCATCAGCGAGCAGCCCAACTATCTCAACCATTTGGGCGCGGTTTACGCTGCGCTCCAACAATACGGGCCGGCCGAGGCAAGCTTTCGTCGCGCCCTGGCCGTTAGCGCCGCCGACTCGCAAGCGCACTACAACCTGGCCGCGCTGCTGAATCAATTCGGTCGCAAGGACGAAGCCGAGGCCAGCTATCGCGAGGCCGTCCGGTTGAATCCGCAGTTCGCCGAAGCCCACTTCAACCTGGGCAATTTGCTACGTGATCTCCATCGCCTCACCGAGGCCGAAGCCTGCTATGCCGCCGCAGTCGCAGCCCGGCCCAACTATCTCAAGGCGCTCATCAGCCTGGCCGTTGCGCAGTCGCTCTTGGGTAACTACCAACAGACCGAGCCGTTGTGGCGGCGCATCCTCCAGGTCGAACCGAACCACGTCGACGCACTCTATCGCCTCGGCTCACTGCTCCAGTTGCAGAACCGCCTGGCCGAGGCGGCGCCCCTGTTGCAGCGAGCCGTGCTGCTCGACCCCAAGCATAGCGCCGCCCAAAGCAACCTTGGCTGCGTTTATCGCGGGCTGGGTGAATCCGATCGCGCCGAACAGTGCTTTCGCCTGGCTTTGTCCATTCAACCCGACTCGACCGCCGCGCTCGTGAACTTTGCTTCGCTGTTGCACGATCGAAAGGATCACCAGGCCGCGGCCGCCTATTGTCGCAAGGTCCTCGAGCTGGAGCCCAATTCGTTCGAGGCGCATCATGTCCTGGGCGGCGCTTATCACAGCCAAAAGCAATACGAGCCGGCGCTCGTGCATTTTCGCAGAGCCGTCGAACTCAATCCCAACTCGGCCGATGCCGCCGCCAATGTCGGCGCGGCGTTGCTGATGCTGGGCCAAACCGACGAGGCGTTCGATCAATTGCAGCGTGCCATCGCGCTCGATCCGCGACATATCCAGGCCCGCTACTGCCTGGGAGGAGCTTGCCACCAGCAGGGCCGCAGCGACGAGGCCTTGGCCGCTTATGACGAAGCCCTGCGCGTCGACCCCGACAGCGCGGAAACGCACTTCTATCGATCGTTCATCCCGCTCAGCCGGGGCGACTTCGAAGAAGGCTGGCGCGAATATTCATGGCGCCTCAAGTGCAAGGATTTCAAGCTGCGCTCCTACCAAGCGCCCCTCTGGGACGGTTCGCCGCTCGATGGCCGCTCGCTGATGGTGCTCGCCGAACAGGGGCTCGGCGACACGCTGCATTTCATTCGCTATCTCAATCTCCTCAAGCAGCAACGGGGCGTCGTCTACGTGGACGTTCAGCCCGAGTTGGTCTCGCTGCTCAAAGCTTCCGGTTTCACGGGCGTGATTGCCCGCGGCTCGGAACTGCCCGGTTGCGACCTGAGCGTGCCGCTGTTAAGCCTGCCGGGCTTGCTGGAAACCAGGCTGGCCACGATTCCCGGCGACGTCCCCTATCTGGCTGCCGACCCCAGGTCGCTCAAGCAATGGCGCGCCCGATTGCCCGGTGGCGACGTGTTCAAGGTGGGCATCGTCTGGCAAGGCAATCCGGGCTATATGTTCGATCACCTGCGATCGATTCCCTTGGTCGAGTTCGCGCCCTTGGCCGAGATCAAGGGAGTGCAACTATTCAGCTTGCAAAAGGGAACGGGAGTCGAACAACTTGCCTCCGCGGGCCGGCAGTTTCCGGTCCATGAGTTGGGCAGTTCGCTTGAATCGTTTTTGGACACCGCCGCCGCAATCTGCAATCTGGATTTGGTGATCAGTTGCGACACCGCCGTCGCACACTTGGCCGGCGGTTTAGGATTGCCCGTTTGGCTGGCGCTGCCGAAGGCCAGCGAATGGCGTTGGTTAACCGGCCGAACGGACAGCCCCTGGTATCCGACGATGCGTTTGTTCCGACAATCGCGCGGCGGCGACTGGGGCAGTGTGTTCGCCTACATGAAGAAAGAAATAACGCTGCAAGTCGACGCCCGGTCGATTACCCATTGACGCCTTCGATTCGCGCATAAGGAACCTGCCCGTGAGTGTCTTTCCCGTTTTCAATCGGGTCAAGCAGTGCCGCCATGGGCAGATGATCTACAACGTCAACGATATGTTCGTGGGCCGCTCACTCGATGTGTACGGCGAGTTCTCCGAGGGAGAGATCGGACTGTTCGGCGAGCTCGTGCAACCCGGCCAGTCGGTCGTCGAAATCGGCGCCAACATCGGCGCCTTTACCGTATTCCTGGCGCAACACGTGGGCCGGCAGGGTGTGGTGCTCGCCATCGAGCCGCAGCGACTCGTATTTCAAACGCTGTGCGCCAACCTGGCGCTCAACAGCATCACCAACGTCGCTTGTTTTCAACAAGCCAGCGGCGCCCAACACGGATCGCTCCACGTACCTCAGCTCGACCCACTGGTCGTGAACAACTTTGGCGGCCTGGCCCTGGGGGAGTATCAGCGGGGCCAGGTCGTGGCCGTGGTGCCGCTCGACGCATTCAACCTGCAACGCTGCGATTTCATCAAGATCGACGTGGAGGGCATGGAGGAAGACGTGCTTCGCGGCGCCGTGGAAACGATCGCCCGGTGCAGGCCCATCATGTACGTGGAGAACGATCGCCCCGAGAAGTGCGAGAGCCTGATCCGCTACATAGCCTCGCTTGGTTATCGCATGTACTGGCACTGCCCTCCCTTGTTCAATCCAAGCAACTTTCTGGGAAATCCGGAAAACGTGTTTGGAGAGCTGCTGTCCGCTAACCTGGCATGTTTTCATCGCGATGCGGTGCAAAGGGTGCCGGCCCACGTGCAGGAAGCCCTGCCAAGTTGACTTTCGAACCGAACGTGACCCGTGCTTTGATGGGCCGGCGCCAAAGAGCGGCTCCTTTTCCGTGCGCTGATGCAATGGTAAACAAGACGTCATGTCTCATTGCGAATTCTGGATCGACGTCGGCGGCACGTTCACCGACAGCTTCGCCCGGGGCGACGACGGACGACTGACGCACTATAAAGTGCTCAGTTCCGGCGTGATCAAGGGCGCCGTCGGCGAGGGTTCGTCGCGCGCCACTCTGGTGGATATCGCCCGCCGACACGATCCGGCCGACGTGTGGACCGGCTATCGTCTGCGACTGCTCGATGCTTCCGGCGCCATCGCGGCCGAAATGAAGGTCGCGCGGTTCGACCGGCAAGCTGGATCGCTGCACCTGTCGCGCCCTCTCGACGAAGCGCCGCGCGTCGGACAATCCTACGAGTTGTTATCGCACCTGGAAGCGCCGCTGGTTGCGATTCGCTATCTGCTGGGCCTTCCATTGACCCAGCCCATTGGGCACGTGACCGTGCGCCTCGGAACGACCCGCGGCACCAACGCCCTGATCACGCGCCGCGGCGCACGCACGGCTTTCGTCACGACGCGCGGATTCGGCGACATCTTGCACATCGGCTATCAGAACCGGCCGTGCCTCTTTGATCTGGACATTCGCAAGCCGCAGCCGCTGTTTGCTGCCGTGGTCGAGATCGACGAGCGGATCGACAGCGCTGGCAATGTGTTGCGCGTGCCGAACGCCGCCAATGTGCGCGAACAATTGCGCGCCGTGCGCGAGCAGGGCATCGAGTCGCTGGCCGTCTGCCTGATGCACGCTTTCGTGCGTCCCGACCATGAAGACGTCGTGGCCGAATTGGCTCGCGAAATCGGCTTCGAGGAAATCAGCGTCTCCAGCCAGGTCGCTCCCTTGGTGAAGATCGTCTCGCGCGGTGACACCACCGTGATGGACGCCTACTTGAACCCCGTGCTGCGCCGCTACGTCCGATCGCTGCGCGACGAGCTTCCATCCGGTTCGCTGCGCATCCTAACCTCCGCCGGCGGGCTGGTTGATGCCGCAGCGTTCGTCGGCAAGGACAGCATCCTCTCGGGCCCCGCCGGCGGCGTGGTCGGCTTTTCACGCGTCGCGCAAGCGGCCGGCTTCGATCGCGCGATCGGCTTCGACATGGGCGGCACCAGCACCGACGTCTCGCGGTTCGATGGGCGTTACGAATTGGAGTTCGAAACTGAGAAATCCGGCGTGCGCGTCGTCGCGCCCATGATGGCCATTGAGACCGTAGCCGCCGGCGGCGGCTCGATCTGCCACTTCGACGGCGTCAAGCTCGTGGTCGGACCCGATAGCGCCGGCGCCGAGCCCGGTCCGGCCTGCTACGGACGTGGTGGTCCGCTGACAGTGACGGACGTTAATTTTCTGCTGGGCAAGATTCTGCCCGATCGTTTTCCGTTCCCGCTGGATCGCCCGGCCGCTGTGGCACGGCTGACAGCCCTGGTCGACGAGATCGCGGGCGCCACCACCCGGCATTACGCGCCCCTGGAGTTGGCTGCGGGGTTCGTCCGCGTGGCCAACGCCAACATGGCCAAGGCAATCGGCTCGATTTCGGTGGCCAAGGGCTGCGATCCGCGCGACTATGTGCTGGTGCCCTTTGGCGGCGCAGCCGGTCAACACGCCTGTGCGGTCGCCCGCGAGCTCGGCATGCGCGAGATACTTTTTCACCCGCACGCCGGTCTGCTCAGCGCCTATGGCATTGGCCTGGCTGACATCGAGCGCCACGAGGTTCGCGGCGTATACCGTTCGCTCCGCGCGCAAGTGCTCGTCGAGCTGGAAGTGGATTTTGTCCGGCTTGCGGACCAGGTCCTGGCCGGCGTGCTGGCCGAAGGCATCCCGCGTGAGCGGATCGCGATCACTCGGCAAGTCGAGCTGCGCTATCGGGGCGTCGACGCGTCGCTGGTCGTGCCCTGCCCTGCAGGCAGCGCGGCCGCCCAGTGCGAGTCCGCTTTCCTGGCTGAGCATCGCAAGCTGTATGGCTATATCCATGAAGGGCGCGCATTGGAGGTCGTGGCGTTGCGCGTCGAAGCGCGCGGGCAATCGTCGGCGCCGTTGCCTGCCTCGCATCCGGTCACGCCGCGCGCCCCAATGCCATCACGCACCGTGCAAGCGCACTTCGACGGAAAGCCGCTCGAAACTCATGCCTTCGAGCGCGACGCTTTGCAAGCGGGGGATCGCATTGTGGGACCAGCCATCGTCTCGGAATCGTCGTCCACGACATTGATCGATCCGGGCTGGGAAGCCCGAGTCCATAGCGGCGGCGAACTACTGGTGCGTCAGGTGGCGGAAGACACGCCGTACGCCACGGTCGACACGAACGCCGACCCTGTCATGTTGGAAGTCTTCAACAACCAGTTCGCTGCCATTGCCGAGCAGATGGGTATCACGCTGCGGAACACCTCCAGCAGCGTGAACGTCAAGGAGCGGCTCGATTTCAGTTGCGCGCTATTCACGCCCGAAGGCGATCTGGTGGTCAACGCGCCCCACATGCCGGTGCACTTGGGCGCGATGGCCGAAACCGTGCGCCGCGTGATCGCCGACAATCCCACGATGCGCGCCGGCGACGTGTTCGTCACCAACGACCCCTATCGCGGCGGTTCGCACTTGCCGGACATCACGGTGGTTACGCCGGTGCACGATCGCGGCGGGCAAATCCTGTTCTTCACGGCCAGCCGTGCGCACCACGCCGAGCTGGGGGGCATCACGCCCGGCTCGATGCCACCCTTCTCGCACAGTCTGGGCGAAGAGGGCGTGCTGATCCGCAACTTCAAACTGGTCGATGGTGGCGAAGCGCGCTGGGGCGAACTGCGCAGCGTGCTCCTCGCCGGCCCGCACCCTACCCGCGCCATCGAAGCGAACCTGGCCGACGTGGCGGCGCAAGTGGCCGCCAATCACCGCGGCGCCGCCGACCTGGAGCGATTGGTCCAGCGCTACACGCTGCCGGTCGTTGCCGCTTTCATGCGCCATATTCAAGCGGCCGCCGAACAGAAAGTCCGCCAGGCACTGCGGCAACTCAAGCCCGGGGTCTATCCGTTTAAGGACTCCTTGGATGACGGCACGCCGATTGCCGTTGCGGTCACTGTCGACGGCGATCGTGCCACGATCGACTTCACCGGCACCGGTCCGGTCAGCTCGGGCAACTTGAACGCCAATCGCGCGATCACGACCGCCGCCGTGCTCTATGTGCTGCGCTGCCTGCTGGCCGAGGACATTCCGCTCAACCAGGGCGTGCTGGCGCCGGTCGAACTGATCATTCCAGCGGGCTTGTTGAACCCCACCGAACAACCACGGGCCGACGATTGTCCGGCCGTCGTGGGCGGAAATGTCGAGACATCGCAGCGCGTGGTCGACGTTTTGTTGGGCGCGTTTGGACTGGCGGCTGCCAGCCAGGGCACAATGAACAACCTGCTGTTTGGCGATGCGACGTTCGGCTACTACGAAACCATCTGCGGCGGAGCGGGCGCCACGCGCAACGCCCCTGGCGCCGATGCAGTACATACGCACATGACCAACACCCGTCTCACCGATCCCGAAGTGCTCGAGCGCCGCTATCCGGTGCGCGTGCGCTCGTTTTCCATCCGTGCTGGCTCCGGCGGCGCTGGCATGCACCGCGGCGGCGACGGCGTGATCCGGCGCATCGAGTTCCTCGAGCCGCTGGAGGTCTCCATCCTCTCGCAGCGCCGCGGCCCCTATCCGCCCTATGGCCTGCAGGGTGGATTGCCAGGCGCGCTCGGTCGCAACGTGCTCGAGCGGGCCGACGGCGCCCGCAGCGAGTTGCCGGCGCTTGCCCAGTTTCGTGCATTGCCGGGCGACTTGCTCTCGATCGAAACGCCCGGCGGAGGCGGCTACGGCGCAAAGTGATCAATGGTCGCCGTGCCGTCGACGCTACGACTTTCCGCTACTCACGTCAGCGTAAAGGTGAACTGCCACCAGTTTCTCCGTACGGCGCCCCAAGTGGCCACGTCGAGCGTCTCGTCGCCGTCGACGATCAGCGGTTTCAGCAGTGGCATTTGCGAAACCGCTTCAAAGGTCAACTCATATCCGCCGGTTGAGATGCCGTCGAACCGGTAGTGTCCGGTCGCGTCGCTGGTCGTGACTGCCAGCCACTGGCCGGTCTCGTCGTATAAATTGATCACCACCTCGGCGATCGGCGTCTGGGACCGAACGACACCCGAGATCGAGTAGATATCCAAGAACGGATCGCCGAAGGGCGGCGCCGGATCGCGGCGCCGCTGGCCGCCGCCGCCGACCGACGTAGGCGAGTTGTTGTTCACGACACGAAGGAAGCGATTCAAGCGAGCCAACACCGTGTCGAAGCTGCCAGGAACCAATTCGGCCGCCGACGGCTCGGCGTAGTAAGAGAGATTGCTATCGGACGAGTCAACGATGTAAGCGCCGTAGTCTTGCAGCGCATGTCCGATCGCCCTGCCCACGGGGCTCAACGGCAGAGCGTCGATCATCACATCCGGTGGAATGGCCAGCAGCGATCCCATGTGGAGATTGCCCGTCGTTCCATAATCGCTGCCGTCGCCGCCATCCGACCAACTGGCCGGCCACACCCACGACGTTCCGCCCGGCGCGTTGCGATTGAGCGTCTCAGGCGAAACGGCGATGGCCAGCGCGTGAGGAATTTCGAACGCCAGCAGTTCTTCACGGCGAATCAAGCCCGCAATTGCCGAGCCGCCGTATGCCCGTGCGCCGTGCCACACGTCATAGACACCAGCATCGGAGAGGTCATTGCGAACCGCGACTGCGCATGCGATGTCACCGTTCGGCAATCGCTCCGCCAGCCACATTTCGACGACCGTGCGATGTGCTTCGTCGATGACGTGCAAGCTGTGGTCCGCTTGGAAATCGGGCATCGCGCTGGCCGGCACGCGAATCAGTCCGAAGAGTACTCCCTGCTCATAAATCGACACCAGCGGGTCGCTCGCCTGGGCAGTGTAGATTGGATGGCTCCACTCGGACGAATTGACGTGAGCGGGACCAACGAGCGAGAAGCCGGGCGAAGTGATCGTCGCATATAAAGCGGTGGCGCCGAGCGACGTATTCCAGGGACTGTCGACGGAAAAAGGCCACGACGCGGCATCCCGAGTGACCGCCACCTGCGGCGCGACCACGGGTTCGTCCGCAAGCGCGAT
>JBBDYK010000272.1:0-17103 GCA_040901665.1 Pirellulales bacterium
CATTCGAGCAAGCGCTCGAGCGGTTGGAAGTCATCGTGCGCGAACTTGAAGAGGGAAGCATTGGTCTGGCCGAGGGACTGGCGCACTATGAAGAGGGAGTGCGGCTGCTGCGCCAGTGCTATCAATTGATCGAAGGGGTCGAGCGCCGCATTGAATTGTTAAACCGCGTCGACTCTGCCGGTAGTGAGGAGTGTGAGCCATTTGACGAGGATTCGACGTCGCTGGAAGAAAAGCCCCAGCAACGCGGCCGGCGGCGTTCGCGTCGCTCCCAAACCGATCCCGCGCCGAATGAGGACGAGATAGACGGACCCGGGCGACTCTTCTAGAATGGATGCTATCGATGGCGACTTGGCGCTGCGTTACGCGCGGTATCACTAACTCCGACGGCACTTCGTTTCATGGTTGGGAGTACTTCCTTCTCCTTGGATCGTTACGCTCAAGAAATGCGCGCTCGTATTGATCGGGCGTTGTCAGCAGCGAGCGAGTTCGGTCCCGGATGTCCCGCGGAGTTATCGGCAGCCATCCGCTATAGCCTGTTGGCGCCCGGCAAGCGTTTGCGGCCGATGCTGGTGCTGGCCGCCGCCGAAGCTTGTCAAGGTGATCGCGAAGCGGCAATGCCGGCTGCGTGCGCCGTGGAAATGGTGCACGCGTATTCGCTCGTTCACGATGACTTGCCGGCGATGGACGACGACGATTTGCGCCGCGGCCGTCCGACGTGTCACAAGAAATTCAACGAAGCCGTGGCCATCTTGACGGGCGACGCGCTGTTGACGTTGGCATTCGAAGTCTTGGCGCGCGATATCCAACCACCCCACGTCGCCGCGGCCTGTTGTGCCACGTTGGCCCAAGCGGCTGGCGCCACTGCGCTGGTCGGCGGCCAGGCCGACGATCTGGCGGGCCAGTTTTCCAACGGAGGACTGGCGGCGCTCGAGGCCATTCATCGTCGCAAGACGGGCGCCATGCTGTTGGCTTCGCTGCGATTGGGCGCACTGGTGGCCGGCGCCGGCGGCGAGCAACTGGCGGCCTTGGAGGCATACGGCCAGCGGATCGGGCTGGCGTTTCAAATCACCGACGATCTGCTCGACGTGCGCGGCGACGCCGCCTCGATGGGCAAGCGAGTCGGCAAAGATTCCGATCGCGGCAAGCTGACCTTTCCGGCCGTGCTGGGAATCGAAGAGAGCGAACGTCGGGCCAGTCAGCTTATCGACGAGGCCTGCGCGGCGCTGGAGCCGCTGGCGCCGCATGCCGAACCTTTGCTTGCGCTGGCTCACTATATCCTTGAAAGGGATCATTAATGGACCATTTGCTGTCCAAGATCGAATCGCCGCGCGACCTGCAGGGCCTTTCGCCCTCCGAGTTGGAGCAACTGGCCGCCGAGATGCGCGAGGCGCTGTGCAACCTGGTAACCAGTCGCACGGCCCACTTTGCCTCGAACCTGGGAGTGGTCGAGCTCTGCCTGGCATTGCACACCGCGTTCGATTTCAGCCGCGATCGGCTGATCTGGGACACCGGCCATCAGATCTATCCGCACAAGTTGATCACCGGTCGCTATCACGAGTTCGGCACGATTCGCACCAAGGGCGGATTGATGGGCTATCCCAATCCCAACGAAAGCGAGTACGACCTGTTCATGACCGGCCATGCCGGCGCCAGCGTCTCAACCGCGCTGGGACTGCGCAGCGCCGACGACTTGCTGGGTCAACAAGACCGTCACACCGTGGCCGTCATCGGCGACGGCGCGTTTCCCTCGGGCATCGTCTACGAGGCAATGAACAACGCCGGCGGACTGCGCAGCAAGCTGCTGGTGATTCTCAACGACAATCAAATGTCGATCTGTCCGCGCGTCGGCGGCATGGGCGAGTATCTCGATCGCTTGCGCGTAAATTCAATCTACACCGGACTGAAGACCGAAGTGCTCAAAGTGCTCAACAAGGTGCCGTTGCTGGGCGATCCGGCCGAGCGCTTCCTGGCCCAAGTGAAAGAGGCCGTCAAGGCCGGACTGCACGGCGGCATGCTCTTCGAGGAGCTCAACTTCCGTTACATGGGTCCGATCGACGGGCACAACATCGCGCAACTGCGCAAGTACCTGGCATTGGTCAAGGACATGGATGGCCCTGTCTTGCTGCACGTCGTGACCGAGAAGGGACACGGTTTCAAGCCGGCGGCCGAAGATCCGGTTTATTTCCACACGCCCGCTCCCTTCACCTGCGAGGAAGAGCGCGTCGTGGCGTTCAAGAAGAGCTCGTCGAAGGCCTACACCGACATCGTGAGCCAGGAAATCCATCGGCAGATGGAAATCAATCCGCGGGTCACGGTGATGACCGCCGCCATGTGCCAGGGCACGAAGCTCGAAGCAGTGCGGCAAGCGTACCCCGATCGGTTCTTCGACACCGGCATCTGCGAAGCCCACACCGTGGCTTTCGCCGCCGGACAGGCCAAGGCCGGGTTGCGGCCGATCGTCGACATCTACAGCACGTTCTTGCAACGGAGCTACGATCAGATCTTTCAAGAGGTGACGCTGCAAAACCTGCCGGTCACTTTCGTGCTCGATCGCGCCGGACTTACCGGCCCTGACGGTCCCACGCATCACGGCTGCTTTGACTTGGGCTATATGCGCGTGTTTCCGAATATCGTGGTCATGGCGCCCGGTGACGCGTCGGACACGCGGGCCATGCTCGACTTCGCACTTTCGCACGACAGTCCTTGCTCGATCCGTTATCCGAAGGCCACGGCCGAGACCGTCGAAGGTGCGCGAGCGCCGGTCGAACTGGGACGCGCTGAAGTGCTGGAGTGGGGCCACGACGGCATGATCGTCGCCTGCGGTACACTCTTGACCAACTGCCTGGCCGCCGCCGCCACGTTGCGTGCCGAGGGGCTCGACGTGGGCGTCATCAACGCGCGCTTCGTGAAGCCCCTCGATCAGGAAACCATCTTGCGCGCGATTGGCGAATGCCCCTGGGTAGTGACGGTGGAGGAAGCGGCGCTAGCCGGCGGCTTCGGCAGCGCTGTGGTCGAGGCCGCCACCGACGCGGGCATCAGCGCCGCCCACGTGCGCCGGCTCGGCATTCCCGATCGCTTCATCGAACACGCCGAGCGCAACGAATTGCTTGCGGATCTCGGGCTGGACGCCGCCGGCATCGCCAATACCTGCCGGGAATTGGCCGCCAGCACCGGCGTCAAGGCCCCGCCGCGACGACGCGTGAGCTAGAGTTTCGCATAAGTCGCGGCGCCAACCGGTGCACGATGCAAGGCGTCCCCAAAACTCGGCGCCGACCTGCGTCCGCGCTTCACGCTGCCCGTGCCGACACCTATCATTAACTGCCATGGCAGCTCAACCCGCCACGACCGATCGCGCTAAGGCCGACACTCGGATGCGGATGTTGCTGTTGGCCGCGGGCGAACGCCCGGAGCTGGCAGCCGAGGCCGACCGCCTCGCGACGTTGGTCGACAAGCATGCCGACGTCGTGCGGGCCGACTTGAGCGCCGGAGACGATTTGGCGCGAGCCGAGTTCGATCTGGCCGTGGTTGTCGGCGGCGATGGCTCCATGCTTCGCGCCGCGCATCAAATGGGGCGCCAGCAACGACCCGTCATCGGCGTGAATTTGGGGAAATTGGGTTTCCTGGCCGATCTGTCTCCCGACGAGTTCGTGGTGTCGTTGCCAACCATCTGTAGCACGCCGCTGCCGGTGATCGAGCACTTGATGTTCGAGTGCCAGGTGATTCGCGACGGGCGCACGCTGCACAAGCACTTAGGACTCAACGAAGTAGCAGTGCTAGCCGGTCCGCCGTTTGCGATTCTCGACGTCGATCTTTACGTTGACTCGGAATTAGTGACTACCTATAGTTGCGACGGCCTGATCGTCAGTACGCCGGTCGGCTCGACGGCGCACAGTCTTTCGGCCGGCGGACCGATCTTGCGACAGGACTTGCAAGCGTTCGTCATCCTGCCGATCAGCCCGCACACTTTGACGAATCGCCCGGTTGTCGATTCGGCCGAGCGGATTTACGAGGTCGTGATCCCACGTCCCCACGAGGGCACGTCGATCGTGGCCGACGGACGCGTGCTGTGCCGGGCCGAGTCAGGCGACTGCGTGCGGGTGGAACGCTCGGAGGCGCGATTCCAACTCGTTTCACTGCCGGGGCACGGATACTACAAGACGCTTCGCGAGAAGCTGGGGTGGAGCGGCCGGCTGAACACCAAGGGCTAAGACACGTCAACCAGCCCAGACCGAACGGAACTCGAAACGCGACCAAGACTCGAAAGGATGCGTGTCATGGCGAATCAAGTTATCGGAACTCTCCTAGCCTGGGCCGCGCTCGCCTGCGGCGCTTACGCTTGGGCCGACGAAGCTGCGGCCACCGACACGGCGCCCGAGGGCGCGAGCGACGCCGGCCAGAAATACGACCTGCGCTATAAATTCGCGCCGGGCGAGGTCCTCCGTTGGGAAGTCGTACACCGCGCCACGGTGCAGACCACGATCCAGGGCACCAGCCAAACGGCCGAGACCCACAGCAAGTCGGTCAAGCACTGGGTAATCGATCAGGTGGCCGACGACGGCGCCATTACGTTGACCCACTCCGTCGAAAGCATCGACATGTGGCAAAAGACCCAGGGCCGCTCCGAGGTCCGCTACAACAGCCAAACGGACAAGGAAGTCCCGCCGGGCTACGAAACGGCCGCCGAGTCGGTGGGCGTGCCGCTGACGGTTGTTACCATGAACGACCGCGGCAAGATTCTCAAGCGCGTCGAAAAGCACTCGCAACCGGTTAGCTTGATGCAATTGGCGATCACGCTGCCCGAGCAGCCCGTGGCCATTGGCGAGAGCTGGTCGACGCCGCTGGACATCGACGTGGTGCAGAAGGACGGCGCGACCAAGCAGATCAAGACTCGCCAGAAGTTCACGTTGGAGAAAGTCAGCACCGACGTGGCCACGATCAAGGTCGACGCGCAGATTCTCACGCCGATTCACGATCCGACCATTGAGGCCCAACTGATCCAGCGCTTGTCTGAGGGTCACTTGCGGTTTGACATCGCGGCCGGCCGCATTCTCGATCAGCAGCTTGATCTCGACCGGCACGTGATCAACTTCAGCGGCCCGTCCAGCAGCATGCACTATCTGACGCGCTTCACCGAAAAGGCGCTCGCGGACGAAGCCACGGTGGCCCGCAAACCGTAGGACCCCCAGTCGTCGCTCAGTTGCGACTGTCGATTTGGTGGACCAGGATGGCCGTGACGCGTCTGGCGATGCGGGTCACAATCAACGTCGCCGCAGCATCGCCTTCGAGCCGCAACTCGCGGCGCAGCGCTTCCGGTTGAATGTCGACTCCGCGCTTCTTGATTTCCAGCCGGCCGACGCCGCGCTTGCGCAACAGCGCTCGCAATCGCTTGATGTCGAGGGCCAGCACTTCGTCCACTTCGAAACATTCCAAGGCGTTGTCGGCCAGCGGCGCATCGCCCGTCCAATAAGCGATCCCGCTGGAGAGGCGCGACAGGTCGTGCTCGCCTGCCAGGTTTGTTCCTAAGCCCGCAGCCAGCACGGCCGCATCCGGTTCGAACACGTAGCGAGCGAGTCGGCCCACTGGCGGCGGCTCCTCGCCGGGCCGTCCTGCGATGGTGCGCAGCGGCGTGGCGGAGTCACCCAACATGGTGGCGCGACGCTCAGCGGGGCGTAGCGCCAACGTTCCCAACCACGCGACCAACTGCCGGCACTCGCCGTCGCGGCTGATCCACTCGAGTTCGGCATCCGGCAGCCACGCGTCGGGCACTTCGGCCGCCGGCGCCAGCTTGATCGCGGCGTTGGCGTTTCGGGCCAGCAGCCGCTCGATCGTGTCGATGCCCGGCTCGTGTAGTTCGACTCGCGTGGTTCGCCGCCCGAGGGGTCGACGATCGGGATCGATATGCCACGCGGCGCAAGATGCGACGTCAACATCGAAAACATCGCACGCGCACACGGCTGGTTGTGGCGCTTCGGCGCCCCTCACGGCTCGCGCGTTCTCTTCGGCCAGGATGGCCATGACCGGATCGCGATCGACCCCTGTCGCGGCATGGTGTTCGGCCAGCGCCAAGAGATCGCCGCCAATGCCACAGCACAAATCGAATACCGGCGCTGGCCGGTCATACCGCAGTGCCTTGTAAGCCGCGGTGACTTCGTCGGTGGCCTGCTCCAGTGCCCGGCGAGTAAAGAACATTCGCTCAGCCGTGGAAAACTTGACCCGGGCGCGGCGGCGCAGCTCGACCTGTTCGACGATCAGATGAGTCCGTTCGGCCGAAAGTTCGCGGCGCAGCATCGCAACGTCGGCTGCCGATGGTCGCGACAGCGCGGATAGAGAATCAAGCCACGGCGCGGCATCCGGGCTCGTGAGCCAGCGGTAGTCCGCCAAGTTGGCGTCGTGGAATTGTTTCGCGCGGGAATGCGGCATCGGAAGTGCCTATGGCAGCACCGCAGTTGTCGGGGGAAACGCGGCCACCCTTGTCGTGGGCCGCTCGATCCTTACTATAGCGGCTAACGGATCGCACGCGAGCCTCCTGCCGACTCCACGACGACGACCCTCCTCATGACCGACGCGCACCGACTGCTGGGCATCTATCTGCATCTGGCGCGTGCTAGCCAGTTGCGAATGCAACCGATGGTGCGCGACAAGCTGCTGGTGTTGGCCGGAGTTCAGGCGGAGTCGATGGGTCTGGCGCCCATCTCGGCGCTTTGCCGCCACAAGGTGCTGGCGCACAATGCCCAGCACATGATTCGCGACTGGCCGACGATGGAGTCGGCGCTGGCCGACGAGCGGTTTCGGACGTATTTGAAGCAACTCGAACGCCGCTATTCGACGGAAAAGTCGGAACACATGCTGGCTTCCCTGGGCATCGAATTGGGACGCGAGCGCGAATTGTACGCCAGCGACCTGGAATACGCGGCGGCCCTGTTAGGAACCGATCCGGAGTCGATCGATGGTCTGTTGCTCCAGCAGCGCGGCGGCGCCGTAGGGCCATCTCGGCGGAGTACGAGGCGAAGCGAGCAATCCTCGCCGCAGGAAGTGCCCGCTGACGGTCGGCAGTCATCAGGTGCTCGGAGTCTATTGGTCACCTGGGGCCCCTTCGCATGCGGTGTGGTGGTGTTGGCGATCGTGGCGCTCGTCGTGCGCCAATGGAAGCCATAGCGCCTGCGGCGCTGCGCGATTGTGGCGATTGCATCGCGGGCAGCGATTGCTCGCCTGGGGCAATTTGCCGCAGGCCAAGCGAGCGCGGGTACAAGTCGGGGCATCCTTCTGCCGATGCTAGTTGACGCGCGGAGTCAGCGGCGCTAGGGCACGTGCGGTTCGTGCCCGGGGTACTTTCCGCCCGAACGGCCCGCGATTGACCGTCCTGGAAAATGCCAGGCGGCGGCGAGGTGACCTTTGATCAAGCGTTTCTTCTTCTTGTCGTTCATGGCCAGCGCGATTGGCGTCCCTTACCTGCTCAGTTCCTCATCAGATTTGTGGAACAGCGTCAAAGGCAAGTTCTCCTCGACGGGTAGCGCAGCGACCGCCACGCCGGCGAATCCCAACACCGGCAGCACGGCCGCTTCACCAACGAAGGGCGGCTTCGGAGACTCGGCACTCTCGGACTTTCAGCAATCCCCGGCGCGCGCCAAGAACATCGAAGGCGCGCACACCCAGAATCTGGTCGACGTGCTCAACTTTAACAGCACGCCGGAGCGGGTGACGGCTCGCTGGCCGCGCGTGACCACGGGACTGGCACATCCGGAATTGCAAGGCTACCGTGTTCCCCTGGTGACCGGCACGGCAACCGACGATCTGGCCGGCTCGTTGACCTATTACTTCGGCGCCAATCGCACGGTTGAGTTCATCACGTTCCACGGAGTGACGGGCGATCCGCGCAAGCTCATTGCGCACGTCGTGCAGCAGCACGGCTTTCAGCCGCAGCGCACGGACGATCCAGGATTGGCCGTATATATGATCAAATGGAATGGCAAACCGGTGAGCGAGCTGCGGATACAAACGGCCCGCGTGCTGCGTGCCGACCAGCCGAATCTCAGCTACAAGGTCGATTTGGCCATGAAGCGCCCGTGAGCGTCTCGCGACAACGCTACTTCGGATCCTTCGATCGTTCGCCGAGCGCCGCTTCGAGCTTTTCGATGCGGCCTTCGAGCTCGCGGATGCGCGCGTTGAGCGCTTCGACGGTCGCCGCATCGGGCGGCGGAGGCGCTAGCGTCGGGGCCGTTGTCGGTGTGGGCTCCGCGGGAGAGTCGATCGGCCGGCCACGCAGTTCAAGGGTGGGCTCGGCGGCCGGTGGCAATTGTTCCACGAGCGCCACGAGGTGGTGCTTGGGCACACCCGACTCGATGTAAGTCAATTCGACCCGATCGCCCGCGCGAGCGATGGCGGCCGCAAGTTCTTGTGGCGTGCGGATCGGCTGGCGATCGACGGCTGTGATGACGGCTCCTTTGGGAATGCCAGCCCGTTCGGCGGGCGAGTTTTTCGTTACGGAGTCGACGACGGCGCCGAGCGGCGCGGCGAGGTTGTTTTGCAGCCGCGCATTTTCGTCAACGGGCAACGTCGACACACCCAGCCGCGGACGTGGCGGCGGCGGCAAGTTCAGCACGGTGCCCTGCCCCGGTGCAGACGGCGCCGGCAACTCGGCCGTGATGCGATCGATCAGGCGCGACTCGGCCCGACGTCCCAGCGCGACCTCAAACGTCTGCTCGGCGCCCTGGCGACTTGCCGTGATTGCGACTTTGTCGTCCGGTCGCTTGCCCACGAGTGCTTGCGACATGTCGCCCATCAGGCGCACCGGTTGGCCGTCGATGCCGGTAATGAGATCGCCCACGAGCAGTCCGCCAAGCGACGCGGGCCCGCCGGGGGTCACACCCGTGATGCGCACGCCGCGCCCGAGATCCTGGCGGTCGTCGACGTTCAAGCCCAGATAGCCTTGCTCGTTGGAATCCGGCGCGACTGGTGTCAGGGTCGCTCCTTCGCCTAACTGTTGGCGCAAGAATTGTTCCACGCGGTTCAGGATAGGCTGCGCCGACGCTGTGGCGGCAATGGCAACCGACCAAACGAGACCGGCAGCCACGATCGATGCAAGTTTCATGCGACACCTTGGGAGTTGGGAACGTGACTCCGTTAGTTTGGCGGGGACTAGCTTCATTATAGGTCTGTCGAGTCCGTGTCCAGCGGGACAATTCATTGCTGGGCCGATTATAATGGCTCCAAATGTCCCGCATCGTTTCAAAACCACTCGTTGTCCGACAATCGCCGCCCGCTCTGCAGTCGGACGCTCTCATGCTGGCGCTATCGCATTGGCCGCCGTTGGATCGACCGCGACATCTGGCGGCCTGGGCGGATGCCATCGGGCACAACCATGCCGCCCTGTGGATTGGCTGTCGTGGACCCCGGGTGGTGGCGGCGATGCTTGCCGAAGTTCAGCCGGGCAGGACAGCGGTGGTCGGATGCCCTCGCGTGGCGGAGGGCGAACCAAGCGAAACCGCGATCACGGTTTTGACGCACGTGTGCGACGAACTGCGGCAGTCGGACATACGACTTGCGCAATCTCTGACGTTGAAGCACTTGCCTCGCGACGGGGCCGTGTTGCTGGCGGCCGGGTTCGAGGCGTCGTGTGACCTGCTCTACCTGGTTTCCCTAAGCGGCACGTTTCCATCGGCCCCGCCCGACAATGACTTGGAATGGATTCCCTACGAAACCGCGGGCCACGATCGCTTGAGGAGTATGATCGAACAAACCTACGAAGGATCGCTCGATTGTGCGAAGTTCCAGCACCGCCGCTCGCTTGACGACGTGCTCGCAGGATATCGGGCCGTGGGAACGCTCGATGGTGCGCGATGGCTGATCGCGCGGCAGCGGGGCGTCGACGTCGGCTGTTTGCTGCTGGCCGATCATCCGGACAGCAACGCGTGGGAGTTGGTTTATATGGGGGTGATTCCCGGCGCCCGTGGACGTGGATTGGGGGTGGCCCTCGCGCGACAAGCGCAGTGGCTGGCGGCGTTCGCGGGCCGCGAGCGGTTGAGTGTGGCCGTCGACGCCGACAATGGCCCGGCGATCTCCGCATATGCGGCCGCCGGATTCACCGGCTGGGACCGGCGGACCGTGTATTTGCGAGCATTTGCGTAGCGATTTCGGCGGAGATGGCGCGCTGGGAATTCACTCAAGGATCAGGTCGCGGCGCAAAGCGTGGATTCGTCGCAAGTTGCAGCCCGTGGATCAACTCTGCAGCGCGCGACGCGCAAACCGAGCGAACATATTTTCCACGAATGGTCGATCCGCGAAAAAAATTTTGCGCGCGAAGCGTCGTTCATTCCGCCGGGCATTTCTCGGCGATTTGCGCGCGGCGTGCGACGTAAGTTTGAGTTCGTTGCGCGCGACGAATTGGCGAGTGTTTGACAGCACCGCTAGCGAACGTACAATCGTCGTCTCGGGTGACAACGGGTGACAACAATCGATCCCAGGCCATACGACTGCCGCAGGAAAGCGCGTCCACTTCGCCGCTCGCGGAAGTAAGAGACGGCGGCTCTGGTTTGACCTCAACCATGGTGCCAATAGCGTCGATGGAACTGCGCGCCGGCGGTGTACAGGAAGTGATCATGGACGATCGAGAGATCGTGGCGGCGATCCGCGCTCAATTGGCCGATCGCGTCGGAAAAGAACGGTACGATCTCTGGTTCTCGCAGGAAACCAGGCTCGTGCTGCGTGGCGACACGCTCGTCGTACACGTTCGCGATCAATTCTATCAGGACTGGCTCCGATTGCACTTCCGCAAGGACCTGGAAGCGCTTGCCGCGGGGATCATCGGCGCACCGGTGGTGCTCGAATTCCGCATCACTTCCCCGACCGAGTCAGAGTCGCCAATTTCCGCGGCTTGCCCGCGACCGGCGCCATCGACAGATTCGACAGTCGTTGCGGACTGCGTACTCTCCGCTTCCGCGCGCAAGCGCCCGCTCGCCGTGGCCGATGCAACCGCGCCACGACGTCCGCTCGGTTCGCTCGACGCGTTCGTCGTGGGAAACTCGAATTGCGTGGCGTACAAGACGGCACAAATTACTGCCGAGCAGCCGGGCACGTATTCGCCGCTGTTGATCCATGGGCCGACCGGGACCGGCAAAACCCACCTGCTCGAAGGCATTATTGCCGGATTCCGTCGCTTGCGCCCACGCGCGGCAACGGTCTATCTCACGGCCGAACAGTTCACCAGCACGTTTCTGGAAGCGCTGCGCGGCAGCGGATTGCCCAGCTTTCGACGCAAGTATCGCGGACTGGAACTGCTGGTCATCGACGACGTGCAATTCTTTGCCAACAAGAAGGCCACGCTGGGAGAGCTGCTACACACGGTCGAAACGCTGCTGCGCGCGGGCCGTCAGTTGGTGTTTGCCGCCGATCGGCCGGCCGCGCAGCTCAAGATGCTGGGACCGGAACTGGTAGCGCGATTGTCGGGCGGCATCGCCTGTCGACTCGATCAACCAGAATACGCGACGCGGGTTGGCATCGTGAGGCAACTGGCCGCGCAGCTCAACCTGTCGGTGCCGCGCGACGTGGAAACGTACATTGCCGCGAACTTCACCACGCAAACGCGCGAACTGGCCGGCGCTCTCAAGCGGTTGCAGGCAACGAGTTTTGCCTTGGGCAAACCGCTCACGCTCGCCCTGGCCGAGGAGGCACTGTCCGAGTTGATCGATCATCAGGGTCGCGCCGTCAAATTGGTCGATATCGAGGCGGCGGTGTGCGGCGTGTTCGGGCTGACTCCGGCCAGCCTGCAATCGGCCGCCAAGACCAAGGCGATCAGTCATCCGCGCATGTTGGCAATGTTCCTGGCGCGCAAGTACACGCGGGCGCCGCTGGCGGAGATCGGCGCCTATTTCGGCCGGCGCAGCCATAGCACGGTCATCTCTGCCCAGCGCAAGGTGGAAGGCTGGATGGCCAATGGCGCCGCGGTCCGGATGAACGACCGGCCTGCGAACCTCGAGGAAACCATCCGCCGCGTCGAGGAACAGCTTCGCGCAGGTTAATGATGCTGGCAGGACTGGTGGGCTTCGCCACCCACGTGACCCGTCACGGTTGCGGTGACAGTCCAGTCGTCATCATGTGGCGCGCTTAAACGAACTTGGTCAGCCCAGGCTTGGCGACGGTGGGCACCGGCACGTCGCCCCATGCATAGCTCTGGGGCGTCAAGTCCTCGGTCGAGTTGAGGCACTGCTCCCAAGTGAGTGTCTGGCCCGTGTAGGCTGCCATGCGGCCCATGATGGCCATCATCGTGCTGCGTGCCATGTAGACGCCGTTGTTGATCGGAGTGCCGGCGCGAATCGAGGCGAACAGTTCGCGGTGCTCTTCTTCGTACATGTTGGGCTTCTCGCCGCGATAGCGCCATTCGTGCGGTCCATCGATCACGGCCTTCATCATTTCGGCCGAGCCATTGGAGCCGATGAGGTGATCGGAGACGTCGACGGAACAGCCTCCCATCTGCCGGCACTGAGCGAACAGCTTGACGCCGCTGGCGTACTCGTACACGACGGCAAAATGGTCGTAGATGTTGCCCCATTTCTCCTCCACGCGCACCTGGCGCCCGCCCAGCGCAGTGGCTTTGGCCGGCGGCTCGTCCTTCATGGCCCAGGCGGCTTTGTCGAGGCTGTGCACGTGTTGCTCGACGTTGAAATCGCCCGACAGCCAGGTGAAGTAAAGCCAGTTGCGCAACTGGTACTCCATCTCGCTCCACGAGGGCTCACGGCCGTGGTGCCAAAGCGTGCCCGTGTTGTAACTGACCTGCATGGCCAGAATGTCTCCGATCGCGCCGTCGTGAACGCGATTGATCAATTCGCGCTTGGGGCGATCGTAGCGATAGCACAGGCCCGACACGATGGCCAGATTCTTGCTGCGGGCCAGTTCAGTGGTTTCCAACACGCTGCGCACGCCGGGAGCGTCGACGGCGACCGGCTTCTCGCAGAACACATGCTTGCCCGACGCAATGGCCGCTTTCAGATGCGCCGGCCGGAAGTGCGGCGGCGTCGCCAGGATGACCAGGTCGACGTCCGAGGCCAGCAGCTTTTCGAAGGCGTCGAAACCGACGAATGTATGATCGGCGTCGACCGTCACGCGATCGGACGCGATGGTCCGCAACTGGTCGATGCTGGACTTGGCCCGATCCGCAAAGGCGTCGGCGACGGCAGTCAGCTTCGAGTTCGAGTCGGCGGCAAAGGCATTGCCCACGGCGCCGGTGCCGCGTCCGCCGCAGCCGATCAGCCCGATTTTCAGCGTGTCCTCTCCCGCCGCATGTGCCGAGCGCGCGATCAGCAAGTTCGCGGCCGCGCCGCCCACCATCGCCGCGGTCGATTGCTTGAGAAACGTGCGGCGCGAGGGGGACGAAGTCCCTGTCTGAGCATCGTGATCCGGCATCGGTGGATTCCTCGGAGTGGGGTGGGAAATCATCGCGACAAGGTCGCGGGCGGGTTGCGTGCTTCCCGATTATAACCAGCCGTGGCAGGCGCCTCCAGACGCCAACGTGTGACGGCATGGAGTCTAGCGCAGCTTGTCGATGTGCCGCAGAAAATCGGCGTCGAGCTGATCCAGGTCGTCGCCGAAGGCCGCCTGAAATTCCCGCAGTCGCGTTTCACGGTCGTCCCATAACAGCGGCTTCTTGGCGGCCAGCACTTGCAGGTAGGCCAGATACTCGCGTGGACGCGTCTGCAGCAGGTAGTAGTTCAATGCCCAGGCCTCGGCATAGGCGTCGAGCGCCGTGCGGACATCGCGCAGCCGCGTATCATCGGAGATGAGCGATTTGATCGATTGGGCCGGGCGCTTGTGCTGATACTCGCGGAATTGCGTCAGCCGGCTGCCGTTGACCGCGCCGATCCCGCGCCAACCCTTGGCGCTTTGCAGGTCGGGCGTCTCGAAATAGACGGCCAGTCCCTCGCTGACCCACAACGGAATGTCGGCAAATCGGGTTTGCAGGCCGGTGTTGAACGCGATCTGGTGCGTGGCCTCGTGAACGATCGTGGCGACGACCTGCTCGGCCTCGGGCCGCGAGAGGACCTGATTGATCTGGGCCGCCGAGCCCCGGCGACCGCCGGCGTTACGTAACGACTCGAGCCCGGTCAGGTCATACATCGTGATGCGATTGCTGCGCAGGCTATAGTAGCCCACGATCGACTCGGCGCCCGTTCCCAGTTCGGCCGCGGCAAATTGGGCATACGCGTCGCGCGAGCTGAACACGATGGCCACGAGCGGAAACTCCGGCTCGTCGAGCTTGACGCCCTTGCGGGTCCAGTAGTTCGTAAAGGCCGAGTGCAGCCGCTCGTACAGCGCGCCGCACCACGCCGCATAGGCGCGCGACGTGTTGTGACAAATCAAGTAATGCCGCGTTCGATGGACTTCGAAACCGGCCGGCAGTTCGCTCAACAACTGCGCCGACAGCTCGTCCGGGGAGAGAGCCTCGAAGGGTTCATCGTCCTGGCGCTCGGAATCCAACTCCGCCGGCTCGATCGACCACAGCGACCCGTCGCGGGCCATCAATAGCAAACCGCCGTCCTGCGCCCGCACGATGACCTTGCCTGTCACGGCTTGTTGGCGGCCATCGCGGTGGAATGCCACGTGGTCTAGCGCCGGCGCCATTGCGGCAAATAGAACGACAAGGAGTGCGGATAACGCGAACCGCATTGGGGACGCTGTGGGGCTGATGGGACTTGGACGAAGAAGCTCGCGGCCGACAGGAGCGCACTTTCCATCATAACATGGCCCGACAAAACCCGGCTATCGCAGTCACCCGGCGGCTTTTACCGCGAAGATTCGCGTGCCGCCCGCCGCGCAACGAGTGCCAACGCGACGGCATACCCCAACAACGCGACCAGCATGAAGAGCGAAATCCCCGCCACCTGATCGTCAACGCCGTAGTGGATCAAACCGAAGATCTGAATGGGCAGCGTGCTGACGCCGGGCGGAACGACCAGAATGCTCGCGTCCAACTCGCCGGTGGCAACCGCCAGCGCCACCAGCCAGGCGGCCGCCAGCACCGGCCAACGTTGCGGCAACGCGATGCGCAGGAACCGCACCAACGGCGATGCGCCATCGAGTCGAGCACTGCTCAGCACATCGGCAGGAATCGTGCGCAATCCATACCAGAGGATCAAGGTCGGCAGCGGTAGCGAGCGCACGGTTTGCGCTAACCAAATCGGCGCAATCGAATGATCGTACAGCCAGCCCAGAATCGGCGCCTGCGGCGCGTTGAACAACTTGATGATTGCCAATCCAACGAGCGGTCCCGGCACGGCCAGACAGATCGCCACCGTGGCCCAGGCAGGGGCCGCGCGCCAACCGCCGCCCCGCGCGCTCCACGCCAGCGGCAGCCCGATGGCGACAGCCGCGCTGGCGGCCAACGCGCCGATGACCGCCGTCCATGCCATTTCGCGAGCAAACCGCCAGGGGCTTCCCAACGTCATGGCCAGGCATTGAACGGCCGACCAATCTCGCTCCAATGTGGCTCCGGTGCGCACCACGACGCGCCCCGCTTTGATCGCCAGGCTCGCTGCCGGAACCAACAGCAGCACGCCGACCGCGGCGTAGCAGGTCAGCGTCGCCGCATAGCGCCACGTTCTCAACCGAAACGGCGCCGCCGGTCGCTGCGTCGGATGGCGATCGGCTGGAATCAAGCGGCCCACGGCATACAGTCCCAGGGCAATGACCCACGCTATCGAAACGACGCTCGGCGCGATGCGCCACGCGGCCGAATCGAGCGGGTCACCCAAGGCGAACTGCGTATAGATTTCCTCGGCATACGTGCGGATCAGGAACAAGTCGGTCACGGTCATCTCGCCCGCAGTCGTCACGAACACCCACACGAGCGCGGTGAACAGCGCCTCGGCCGCGCGCCGCAAAGTCACGCGGCGAAAGACCAGTCCAGGCGTTGCGTCCAGGAGCGCATCTTCCTCCAGCTCAGCTTCGGACCATAGCAGTCCGACGCCGACGATGAGCACCACCCAAGGCACCGCGGCCAGCGCTTGAATGGCCACCGCACCCCGCCAGCCCGTCATGAGCGCCGGTCCGCCGACGGCCAACGAGCACCAGCCTTGCACTCCGAAGCCGGCCTGCCAGGCAGCGGCCAGCACATAGAGTGGCGTAACCAACAGGCCTGCTAGCACAACGCTCGCCGCGCGTCGTCCACGAGCATCGGTCCGAACCAACAAGAAGGCCAACGGGGCGCCCAGCAGCAGGGCGATCGCGGACGTGAGGCCGGAAAAAATCAGAGTATTGCCGGCGAGCACTCGGCCGCGCTCGTCGGCGGCTAGCGCCAGCCCACTGAACAACACGCCCAATGTCAGCAGGGCCAACCACATGAATTTTCGCACTAGCAGCCAGTTTATGTTCACCGAGTTAGTTTAGGCAGCCCTGCGAAGCAAGCCTATAGCTAGTGCCGTGGCAGAGGCTGCTAAGGCGATCGACCAAATTTCGGACGATGCTGGCACTGAGCGCCAGGCATTGGCGGTCGACCCTTCGTCGCCGGAATCCGTCTGGAACCGAGACGGACGATTTGCTAAAAGCACCAGCCACATTTCGCAGCGATTCGTTCGATCCCCTCTGCTATCAGGCACCTCATGCGGGCCACGATCCACATTTTGGCGGCGCCGGCGATGCTGGTTTGCCTGCTCCTAACCTCAGGCTGCGCCTTAACTGCCGAAAGCACCGGAAAGGTCGTGGGCAAACTCACCGGCAAGAAGTCGCCCGAGGAGCTTCTCGACATCAAGACCCCCGACGATCGGGTAAACGAACTTATCGAATTGGGCACGACTGCGGAATCGAAGTCGCCCGCGGAACAGGAACGCGTGGTGGCCGAGCTGGCCAAAGAGATCCAGTATGAAGAAGATCCGGTTATGCGGCGTCATATCTTGCGCACATTGGCAGAGTATCGCACGCCACTATCGCTGGCCATTCTGCAGGCAGGCCTGAAGGACACCGATCTGGAAGTCCGCCGCGTGGCTTGCCAATCGATCGGCAAGCGTGGTGGTCCAGAGGCCGTACGAGCGCTCACGCATGTGGCCAACTCGGATACCGAGCCGGACGTGCGAATCGCCGCGGTGCGTGCCCTGGGAGAAACCGAGGATCAGGCGGCGC
>JBBDYK010000273.1:0-16741 GCA_040901665.1 Pirellulales bacterium
ACCCTCGACCTCTGCATTGCGAACGCAGCGCTCTCCCAACTGAGCTACCGCCCCGAAAGTCGTTCGGCGTGCGCCTTGACGCACGGACCTGCAGTCTGTGCGACCGCAATGGCGCCGCGCCGAACCGATTTCGTATTTTAAGTTTAGACCGGCCCGCTGTCCAGGCGAACTGAGCCGCGGCCGCCTCCGTGCGGGAAAAGCAGTATTGAACGAAGCTATGGCTCCAGCCCCAGGCTTTGGTGATATGCCTGGCGCTGGGCGTCGCGGCCGAGCTCGTCGGTAATTTCGTTCCACCGGGCCGCCGCCGTGGTCAGGGCGTCCGCGGCAGTTGATTCGCCGCCGAGCACCTCGGACACCGCCGCGTCGAGCGCCGCCAGATAGCGATCGTGCCCTGGGATGCGCAGCGCCAAGAGGTACGTGGGCCGGTTCAAAGCGTCCCGCACCGCTTCGCCATACGTTCGCGCGGCTTCAGCGTCGGTGCCGGCGTCGACCCACGGCTGAGTCAATCGCATTTGCGAACGGCGATAGAGCGTGGTGGCCGGGCTGGCGCTGCTGACGGCGCCGATGTCGCCGCCCCAGTTCTTGCCCGACAGCCAGGCCAAGAGTTGAACCGCCTGGTTCGCGTGGGCGCTCGGTTCGCAGACCGAGGCCAGCCGGCCTGATAATCCGAGCAGCGTGACGTGAACGCCTTCCTCCGGCGTACGGGGCTCCCAAGACATGTCGGCAATGTTGAAAACGTCGGCCGAACCGGGCAGCTCGCAAAAGCCAGTGGCTGGCATCGATGACATCGGCTTCGTGGCGCGCTGATGCCCGGGCCATGCGATGGCCAGCGCCGTCTGCCCCTGTAGAAACGCATTGCGGACCGCGTCGAGATCGGCGGTGCGCGGATTGGCCGGCCCCAGCTTTGCGTCGGCCGCCAACTCTTCGAGCGCCCGAACATAGCCCGTCCCGTCGATGAGCGGCTGCATGGTGTCGATCTGAAAAAACGTGGAGTAATGATCGCGATGTTTGATATCGGCCGCGGCGCGCGCTAGCTCCGGGCGGCCACCCCAGCCCTCGGAGAGCGGCTCGACACAGCCGAACCATTCGGCGTCCGTGGCCGGCGCGGCGTCGCCCAGGTTCTCGCGCCGGCTGAAGAATTCCGCCAGTTCGCGATACTCCTTCCAGGTGCTCGGCGGGCGGCGGTGAAACTTCTCGAACAAGTCCGTGCGATAGTAGCACGACAGCACGGGCGAGCCCAGCGGCACTGCCAGCGGCGACTGTTGCCAGCGCGTTTCGGCAATCTGCAGCAGCTCGAACGTATCGGACCAGGCCAACTCGCGATTGCCCGCATAGTCCTCGGGAAGCGGCGTCAGCCAGCCGCGACGGGCCAACGTGCCCAACAGTGCCGAGGGATAAATCACCGCGTCAACATCCGCGGGCAACGCCTCGTTCGCTACGAGCTCGGCGCTAGTGGTTTCGGCGATCGAAATCGTGGCGCCGCTGCGCGCTTTCCACTCGCCACTGACTTGGGAGATGGCGGCCGCCAGCGCGGGATCGTCCGCCACGAGCAGGCGAACGGCGACATCGCGAGCGGGCCTCGTGTCGCCGGCTGGAGTCGATTCCGGTGTGGGCTTGCAGCCGGCCATCGCCCAGACCGCGATCGAGACGAGCCACCAGGGTCGAATGAGCGTCCGCCGTCGCATGAATACTCCCGACAATCTCGGCGGGCCAGCAGAAATCCCGGCCCCTTCATGCATCGTAGAGCCCCCGACGGCGATCGGTCAATCGTTCACCGTCAGCGGCGGTTGAACGCGGTGCAGACGGCAGAGTACAATCCCGCCATCTCGCATTGATTCGCAATGTGCGCGTGTACTCGGCCCAGGTTTGGCGGTTTCCATGAGCGTATTTCTCGGCATCGATATCGGCACCTCCGCCACGAAGACCTTGGCCATCAATCCGCGCGGCAAAGTGCTGGCTGAAGCCACGAGTCCTTATCCGTCGTATCATCCCAAGCCGCTATGGAGCGAGCAGGACCCGGACGACTGGTGGCACGCAACGATCAAAACCGTGCGGGCGGTGGTCAAGCAAGGCAAGATCAAGCCGGCCGACGTCAAGGGCATCGGCCTGTCGGGCCAGATGCACGGCTCGGTGTTCCTCGATAAGAAAGACCGCGTGATCCGCCGCGCGCTGTTGTGGAACGACCAACGAACCGCGGCCGAGTGCGACGAGATCGAACGCTGCGCCGGCGGCCGCGCCGAGTTGATCCGCATGGTGGCCAACCCTGCACTCACCGGCTTCACCGCGCCCAAGATCCTGTGGCTGCGCAACCACGAGCCGCGCAATTTCGACGAGACCGCCAAGGTGCTGTTGCCCAAGGACGACGTGCGCCGCCGCATGACCGGCGAGTATGCCACCGACGTGAGCGACGCCAGCGGAATGCTGCTGTTGGACGTTGCGAAGCGCGATTGGTCGACTGAGTTGCTTGGCAAGCTCCAGCTCGACCGCTCGCTGCTGGGCCAGTGCTACGAGTCCGAGCAAATCACCGGCAAGCTCACCAGGCAAGCCGCCAAGGAACTGGGACTGACCACCGAGTGCATGGTCGTCGGAGGGGCAGGGGATTGCGCCGCCGGAGCGGTCGGCAATGGCATCGTCAGCCGTGGCACGCTCTCCACGTCGATCGGCACTGGCGCGGTGATGTTCGTCCATAGCGACACCGTGGAGGTCGATCCGCTGGGGCGACTGCACACATTCTGCCATGCGGTCCACGGCAAGTGGCACATGATGGGCGTCAGCCTCACTGGCGGCGGTTGTTTGCAATGGTTTCGCAACCGGCTGTGCCAGGCGGAAATCGCCGCTGCGAAGAAGACCAAGATCGACCCCTATACCATCATCACCGATGAAGCGGCCAAGATTCCCTCCGGCTGCGAGGGGCTGATTTTTCTGCCGTACCTGGCGGGCGAGCGCACGCCGCACGCCGATCCGGACGCCCGCGCGTGTTTCGTGGGTTTGACGCTGGCGCACACGCGCGGCCACATGGTGCGCGCCGTGATGGAGGGCGTGGGCTACGAGATGCGCGACAGCCTGGCGATCATTCAAGAACTGGGCGTGCCAGTGCGGCAGATTCGCGCCTCAGGGGGCGGATCGAAGAGCCCGTTGTGGCGGCAGATTCAGGCCGACGTGTTTGGGCAGAAGGTGGTCACGATCAACGCCGAGGAGGGACCGGCGTACGGTGTGGCGTTGCTAGCGGCGGTAGGCGCCGGTGCATTCAACAACGTCGAGGAAGCCTGCGAGGCCACGATTCGCGTCGTCAAGGAAACGAAGCCCAACGCCCCGGCGCGCAAGTTGCACGACAAAGCGTTTCCGATCTATCAAGGACTGTACCGCGCGTTGAAAGACGATTTCAAGCGCATCTCCGCGCTCGAAAACTGATACCATGAAGTGTGGGCGGACGCGCGGCTCGGTCGGTCGCGCCGGAAATCGCAACTTTCGCAAGCGAGCACGCGCATGGCCGCACTCTATCTGACGGAAGCCGACGTCGAGAAGCTGGTGGACATGCCACTGGCGATCGAGGTGTGCGAGGAGGCCTTTCGCCGCCTGGCCGCCGGAGAAGCCGATAACGTGCCGCGCACGCGCGCAGTCGCCCCGGGCATCGTCTTGCACTCGATGAGCGCCGCGGCCGCCTATCTCGGTCTGGTCGGCGTCAAAACATATACCACCACCCGAGACGGAGCGAGATTTCGTCTCGATCTCTACGACGCGAGCGGGGCGCAGGTGGCCATGGTCGAAGCCGATCGGCTAGGCCAACTTCGCACCGGCGCTACCACGGGCGTCGCCGTGCAGGCCATGGCCGATCCGGAAGCGACCGAGGTAGGCCTGTTCGGATCCGGCTGGCAGGCACAAAGTCAGTTGGCGGCGGTGGCCGCGGCTCGCCCGATCAAAGTGGCTTACGTTTACAGTCGCAACGAGCAGCGGCGCCACGATTTCGCCGAGTTGATGTCCGGCCGTTTGCAGATCGACGTCCGCCCGGTCGATCGACCCCAGGATGCCGCCGAGGAATTGCCCATCGTGGTGACGGCCACGCACAGTCGCGAGCCGGTGTTCGATGGCAACTGGCTGGCCGAGGGATCGCTGGTCTGCGCGATCGGGTCGAATTGGCTCAATCGGGCCGAGATCGACAGCACCGTGGTGCGCCGCGCCGACAACATCGTCTGCGACAGCGTCGCGGCCTGCCGCAATGAGGCCGGCGACTTCGTCGAATCGCTCGAAAAGGGCATCTTCGATTGGAGACGGGCCGTCGATCTGGCCGACGTGGTCACCGGCCGCGCCACCGGCCGCAATACGCGCGACAGCATGGCGCTATTCAAGTCTGTCGGCCTGGCGCTGGAAGACGTGGCCCTGGGCGGTAAAGTGCTGGAGCTGGCTCGCGCGCAGCGCATCGGACGCGAGCTGACGTTGTAAATCGCCGATTGGCGAAGCGACCTGTTGGACCAGACGCCGCTGTTCCCGTCACGATCGGCGTAATCCCTCCCTTCGCGCCGATCGCTCTTGCTCGCATCGCGCGAGCTCCATGTCGCGGTTGCTCGGAGCGCAAATTGCTTCGTGGCCGAGGTGCCTCCGTCGCACCGCCCCAAGCTCCTGGCGGGCGACGTATATTCCCAGTGGGAATACCGAATTCGAGGTCAAGGGGCGAGAATACGATGTCGGACAACTCCTTCGAGGCGCGCAACGCCAAAGCCAAGACCACGAGAAAGCCGCCCAGGCCGATACGGCACTCGCGCATGCAGTTCGAGGCGCTGGAAGCGCGCAACTTGATGGCCGCCGACGCTGCGGAAGCTTCGAGCGAAGTGTTGCAAGCCTCGCAAATGAGCGCGTTCTTTCAGCAGTCGGCGCTCTATGAAAATAATCAACCAGCGACCTTCCCCACGGTCTCGTGGCTGGCTCACCTGGAGCGGCCGCACGTTGAACCGCGGCGATCCGACTCGATCGAGTTGATTGACCGCACCGACGCACTCATCGATTCGGAGTTGCGCGAGGGCTCTCGCCGCTTCGGCGGAATGTTGCCGCCGGGCGCCGGCGCCCGCGCCAGTGGCGGATTGCGGCGATTGATCCGCGTCGATCCGGGCTGGCCGGCTCAAGTGTACGCCCCGTATGTCGACATGTCGGCCACGCCCATGTTCGACTTCGTCGAATCGGCGGTGAACGAGGGCATCCTGTATTACAATCTGGCATTCATTTCTGCGGACCCCGAGAACCGGCCGAGCTGGGGTGGCGACCCGGCCCGTGGCACTAGCGGCGGCGCCTTCGACGCGCAATTGCGCGAACGGATTCACGAGCTGCGCGCTTTGGGCGGCGACGTGGCGGTTTCGTTTGGCGGTCCGCAGGGCACGTCGCTGGCCGAAGCTATCGAGAACGTCGATGAGCTGAAGCAAGCGTATCGCAACGTGGTTGACGCCTACGGCCTGAGTCGCATCGACTTCGATCTTTCCGGCGGATTGCTCGACAACCAGCAAGCGATCGAGCGCAATTGGCAGGCCGTCGCCGAGCTGCAACGCGAAATGGCCGAGTTGGGCGCTCCGCTGGAGGTTTGGGTCACCGTGCCGGCAACGAGCAAGGGACTAGGCGATGCGGCGCTGGAAGCCGTACGCTCGGCCGGCCAGAACGGCGTCAACCTCGACGGCGTCAATCTCAAGACCGAGTACCAGGAGACGCCTGGGCCACAGGCACAGCGGCGCGCCGGCCGAGAGACCATTGAATCGACGATCAACGCCTACTACCAGCTTCGCCGCACGCTCGTGCCCGACGTACAGACCGGCGAAGTTTGGATCAAGATCGGCATTACCCCGGTCCTCGGACCCCAGGGCGACGCCAGCGCCACGTTTGGGCCCAACGACGCCCACGAACTGTACGGTTTTGCTCAGCAGCAGCGCGTGGGCATGGTGAGCGTGTGGTCGCTCAACCGCGATCAACAAGCGTCAACTCCGCCGGTCGAACGTACTCCCGACGGCGCGGCAGCCACCGAGTCCGGCGGCTTCGACATCTCGAAGATCTTCAGCGATTTCGGCAAACTGCTGCCGCAGTAAGCGGGCCGTTTGTCGATCGCGCTGCTGGTCTTCTAACGCGCCTTGTCCGGCGACCAATTGCGCGGCTCCGGGCCGGTGTAGCGCGCCCGGGGTCGGATCAAGCGGTTGTTGTCGAGCTGCTCGATCACGTGGGCGGCCCAGCCTGCCACGCGACTGACGACGAACAGCGGCGTGTACAGGTCGACGTCCAAACCCATGTAGTGATAGAGCCGGGCGCTGGGCCAATCGAGATTGGGCGGCAGCCCCTTCTCGGTCTGGACGATCGACTCGATGGTGTCCGCCATGGCCTCCATGTTCTCGTTGCCCGTTTCGGCGGCCAACTGCTGGCAGAGCGTGCGCAAATATGCGGCGCGGGGATCGCCCGTCTTGTACACTCGGTGACCGAAGCCCATGATGCGGCGCTTGTTGGCCAGCGCGTCGCGGATCCAGGCTTCGGCCCGTTCGGCGGTGCCCACCTCTTCGAGGACGGCCATCACGGCTTCGTTGGCGCCGCCGTGCAGCGGGCCCTTGAGCGCGCCGATGGCCGCGGTCACGGCTGAGTGCATGTCGGACAAGGTCGAGCTGACGACCCGCGCGGCGAAGGTCGAGGCGTTGTATTCGTGTTCGGCGTAGAGAATCAGCGACACATCCATGGCCTTGGTCAGCCGCGCGCTGGGCTGCCTGTCGAACAGCATCCATAGGATGTTTCCGGCAAGCGACAATTGTCGATCGTACGCGACCGGCTTCAATCCCTTGACCAGGCGATAGCGCGAGGTCATCACGACCGGCAATTGCGCCAGCAGGTGCTCGGCCTTCCGCACGTTCGCGTCGTGGCTGCTGTCCGGCGTATCCGGATCCCAATGGGCCAGCGCGCTGGCGCCGGTGCGCATGATGTCCATCATGGCCACGCCCTGGGGAATCTTCGCCAGCAACTCAGTGAGTGGCGCGGGGATCGCGGCGCTGGCGGCCAATCGCTTGTCAAATGCCGCCAGTTGATCGGCATTCGGCGGATCGCCATGGACCAGCAAGTAAGCCACTTCCTCGAACGTGGCGTGCTCCGCCAGGTCCTCGATCGAGTAACCGCGATACTGCAATCCGCCGGCGATGGTGCTGATGGCCGTTTCACCGGCGATCACTCCCTCGAGCCCGGGCGAGTAAATGGGTTCGGACATGGAAGCCTTTCTTCGAAAGTTGCGCTCGGCACGCTTCGCTGCCTGGAGCGAAGGGAAGAGCGATACGCCGGGATGTTCTCGTGGTCCGGCCAAAGATTTCCGCCGCGCGCCAAAGCCAGGGAGTTAGCTGGGCCCCTTGCCGGTGGAGTATGCCCGGTCGCGCTCTTCGTAAGTCTTATATTCTATCAGATCGTACAATTCCTGCCGTGTTTGCATCTGATCGACCAAAGTTGCCTGGGTGCCTTCGGCGGCAATGACATTCAGCGCCTTTTCGACCGACTTCATTGCTATGCGCAATAGCGTCACCGGATAAATAACGGCGGCGTAGCCCATCTGGCTCAGCTCCGTCAGCGTGAGCAGGGGACTCTTGCCGAACTCGGTCATGTTGGCCACCAGCGGAGCGCGGACGGCCTTGGCGAATTTGGCGAATTCGTCGGCCGTGGCCAGCGCTTCGGGAAACACCCAATCGGCGCCCGAGTCCAAATAGCGCTTGGCGCGATCCGCGGCGTCGTCAAAATTCGTCACGCCCCGAGCATCGGTGCGCGCCAGAATGACCAGGTTCTTGTCGTTGCGGGCTGAGGACGCGGCGCGCAGCTTCGCGCACATTTCGTCGGCGTCAATCAGCGATTTGCCGGCCAGATGCCCGCAACGCTTGGAAAAGGGCTGATCCTCGAGCTGGATCGCTGCCGCGCCGGCGCGTTCCAGTTCTTCGATGGTGCGCTCCACCTGCATCGCGCCGCCGAAGCCCGTGTCGGCGTCCACCATCACCGGGATCGAAATGCTTCGAGCAAGTCGCGCCGTTTGCTGCGCTAGTTCCGTCAGGGTAAATAACCCGATGTCGGGCACGGCCAGCGCGCCGGCCGAAAACGCGCCGCCGGACAGATAGGCGGCCTTGAAGCCGGCGCGCTCGATCAATCGCCCCGCCAGCGCGTTGTAGGCTCCCGGCACTTGGATCGTCGACTTCGCCGCGGAATCTCGCAGCAGCTTGCCGGGCGATGGTCGAGTCATGGGCGTACCTGGGCATCGTAAGGACACTCGCAAACGCCGAATATACGCCCCCGGACGAGCCAGACGCAAGCGGCACCGCACGGCTCATTGCCAAGTGCCAGTGCATCGCCCACGGCCCCTGGCCATCACCGTACCGGCAGATTACGCTGACACCGGTATGCACAACTCGCTGACTGCGAATGGGCGGGACACCGGCCGCGCTGCGTCTCGTCGGCGCGCGTTGGCCGAGATTGCGCTGGTGTTTCTGGTGCTGTTCATTGAGGGAGCCTGGCCCGCGCCCGATGCCAACGAGCCGCACTACCTGAGCAAAGCGCGGCACTATTGGGACGCCGGTTGGTGCCCCGACGATTTCTTTCTCAACTCGGCCGATGCGCATCAGGTCTTCTATTGGACGTTCGGCTGGCTGTCGCGAGTGTTGCCGCTTGGCGCACTGGCCTGGTGCGGACGAATGGCCACCTGGTGGCTCTTGGCTTGGGCCTGGCGACGGCTGAGTTGGGCGTTGGTGCCGGCCAACTACTATGCAGTGCTGTCGGCGGCGCTTTTGGTGACGTTGGTCGGGCGGTTCTCGATGGCCGGCGAATGGCTCGTCGGCGGCGTCGAGGCCAAGGGCTTTGCCTACGTGTTCGTGCTGTTGGGCCTCGAAGCGCTGGTTCGCAGCCGCTGGGGGCCGGCCCTGCTGCTGTTTGGCGCCGCGTCGGCATTTCATGTCGTGATCGGCGGTTGGGCCGTGGTGGGTGCTGGCGTGGTCTGGCTGGCAAGTAGCGATCGGCCGCCATTGGCGCGGCTCGTTCTGCCGCTGGCCGGCGGACTGGCGTTAGCGCTGCCGGGCTTGTGGCCGGCGTTGGCGCTGTCGCGAAACGTCGATCCGCAAGTTGTCTCTGAAGCGAACCGCATTTACGTCTACGAGCGGCTGTACCATCACCTGGTGCCGCAGCAGTTCGGCGTCTGGTTCACGATTGCAGGTTGGCAGGTGTTGGTCGTCGCGCGCCATCTCGCGTTGATTGGCGCGCTGGTCATTCTGGTTTGGCTTGCCGCGCCGATGGATGCGAGGTATCGGCGCTTGTGCGCATTTGTTGCGGCCATGGTCGGCGTTGCGGCCGTCGGCATGTTGATCGCCATGCTCGTGCCGGTCGCACCCGATCTGGCTGCCGCGCTGTTGCGGTTTTACTGGTTTCGCATGTCCGACGTGATCGTGCCCGTGGGCGCGGCGCTCCTGACGATCGAAATCCTCGAGCGCTACCAGCGCGTGCGCCCAACGATGCACGCGGCGGGCGTGCTGCTGGCCGTGCTTTTCGTGGCCGCCAACTTGGGCGCGACCATCTCCTGGCGCCAACGCCACCTTCGACCGCCGGCCGACGCGTATACCGAGAACTTGCACGATTGGCGCGAGATGTGCGATTGGGTGCAGGCCAACACGCCGCCGGACGCCGTCTTTCTCACGCCCCGCCTGGCCCAGACGTTCCGCTGGTATGCCGAGCGGGCCGAGGTCGTCAATCGCAAGGACATTCCCCAGGACGCCGCGGGCATTGTCGAGTGGTGGCAACGCAACGTGGGAATTCATCGGGCGGATGACGAGGCGGGACAGCCACGCTGGCGCGCGTCGCTGGCCGAACTCGGCTCCGTGCGGCTAAGAGAGTTGGGGCGACGCTACGGCGCCGGCTACGTCATCACCACGGCCGAGCCGCCGTTGGCCTTGCCGCGCGTGGGCCCGCCCAGTGCCAGCTATGAGATCTATCGGCTGGCGGACGAATCCCCGGCCAATTAGCCGCACTGCAGCCACTATCGCGCTTGCCACCCAGACCGCGTTTGACGATTCGGCCCGCCTGCTGGAATAATTGCGCAGTGATCCACCCGTCGCCTTGTGGGCTCGCCGTGAACGAACTGTTGCCTACGCGCCTAGAAGCCCGCCTGCGAGGTCCGTTGCCCAACTGGGCCGCGCAGGTCCGTTTTCAACCCGAGTTGAGCTTCGGCCGCCATCGCGGACCCGCGGAGTGCGGCGCTCGGCCGGCGGCTGTGCTGATTGCGCTATACGCTGTCGAGGGCGCGTGGCACTTGCCCCTGATCCTGCGGCCCCAGCACATGGTCGATCATGCCGGCCAGGTGAGTTTGCCCGGCGGCGTCATCGAACCGGGCGAGACCGGGCGCGAAGCGGCACTGCGCGAGTATCGCGAGGAGTTGGGCGCGCCGGCCGAGCACGTGCAGATTCTCGGTCGCTTGTCCGATTTGTATTTGTTCGCCAGCAATTTTTGTATCGAGCCCTGGGTGGGCGTCGTGCGGGAAACGCCGCGCTGGACGCCCAGCCCCGACGAGGTCGATCGCGTGCTGGAAGTGCCGTTGACGCATCTGCTCGACCCTGCCAACACGGGCACGTTCGAGCGCCGCCAGGGCGGCATCATTTTTCAAGCGCCCTGCTTTCACTTCGAGTCGCACAGCATCTGGGGCGCCACCAGCATGGTGCTGGCCGAGCTCGCCGCCGCACTGACCGAACTACCTCCCTGAAAAGCAGCATCCTCTTTCATTCGCGTTTCGCCTGAGCAGTAAGTGATGCCCACCGAATCCCATCCGCGGGCCGTCGTATTCGATCTCGACGGCCTGATGTTCAACACCGAAGAGCTTTATCAAGGAGTCGGCGCGGAGATTCTCCGCCGCCGGGGCAAGCCGTTCGAGGCCGAGTTGCTCGATGCCATGATGGGCTGTCCGGCGCGCGTTGCCCTGCAACGCATGATCGACTGGCACCAGCTCGACGCCAGCGTGGCGCAACTGGCCGCCGAAACCGACGAACTGTTTGCCGCGGTGCTCGACGAGCGGCTCGACGTCATGCCCGGTCTCTGGGAACTGCTCGCTCGACTGGAATCCGCCGGCCTGCCGCGTGCGATTGCCACCAGCAGCGGCCCGGCCTTCGTGAGCACGGTGCTGTCCAAGTTCGATTTGGCGCCGCGCTTCCGGTTCGTGCTCACCTGCGACGATGTGACGCATGGCAAGCCGCACCCCGAGATTTATCGGCAGGCGGCCGCGCGCTTCGGTCTCGCGCCCGGTGAGATGCTGGTTCTGGAGGATAGCCACAACGGCTGTCGGGCCGCTGTGGCGGCTGGCGCCGTGGTCGTGGCGGTGCCAGGCGGACACAGTCTGCGCCACGACTTCAGTGGAGCAGCGCTCGTCGCCGAAAGTCTGGCCGATCCGCGGATTTGCGAATTGCTGGGACTTGAGCCGGGCTGCTAAGCGGTCTGTTGAAGAATTCAACAGGCCGCTAGGCGGCCAGTTCCATGGCGCCGGCCAGTGGTCCCAGATTCCTCGCTCGTTCGCGCCAGCCGTTGTGCCGCTGCGCGGCGAATCGCGCCAGGCCGTCGCGCAACATCGGCATCGTCATCTCCAGCATTCGCCGCGCGCGCTTGCTACTGAGCGAAGTCTCGTGCTCGTCCGACGCCGCCTCGGCGTATGCTCGAGGCGATCGGTCGCTGTTCATGTGCAGGCCCAGCGCCGCGGCCAGTTCCAGCACGAAGTGAAACGGGCTGGTCCGCTCAGCTCCCGCCACGTGGTACACCCCTTCCAAGCGCAGCGCGTACGCGCGCAGCAGATAGCTGGCCAGATCGGTCGCCAGCAGGGGCGTCGCGTGCCGGCAGCCGTCCATGTCCGGCGCGCGTCCCGACAATACGGCCGCGATTGCTCGCTCGGCAAATCCGGCGTGCGCCTCGACCGGGCTCCATCCGTAGGCGTGCGTGCGCACCACCAGGGCCCTGGTAGCAGCCAGCGCCTGCTCCATCGCCAACACGTGTTCGGCCCCTGCCGACGTGCCACCGGCCGGTGACGACTCGTCGTGAAACATGCGCGGACCGCCAAACACGACATCGCTTGAGATCACGGTCAATCGCGCGGCCAGGTCATCGGCCAGACCAGCCAGCCGCGCCACTCGTTGCGGTTCCTGATGACATCGGGCCGCGTCCGCCGGTGGATCCCAGGCCGAAGCAGACAGCGGTCCACAATCGATGATCCACCGCGGTTGCCAATCGCGCGCCAATTCGGCCAGTCGTGCCGCGTCGTCCCAGGAGCAAGCGGCCGTGCGCATGCCGCTCAATTCGACGGCGTGATTCGTGTACAGGCCGAGCACTTCGCACGGCTCGCAAAGTGACAACGCCAGGTTGCTGCCCAGCGGTCCGTCGACTCCGGTAACCAGCAATCGCTCCACGTGCGGCCTCCTTGCCTCGGTGAATCGTCGAGCTGTCTGGTGGAATGGGTCGCGATTGTACCGGCAGCGGCGATGCGGACCAAGATGTTTCGCGGTCGCCCGGACTACCAACATTGCCATGCCCAATGGCTGGCAACAGGGCCGTCTTGACCCCAAATCGACTCCGCTCTAGACTCCCCCGCGCGCTGGGATGGCGATATCGGGGCAGCCCCTGCGCGACGAAAATAGGAACACAGGCTGTACCATGAAAACGTTGGGAATCGTTCACGTGCCGCGCGATGCGCACGGCGTAGAGTCGAAGTTCGCACGCAAACTGGGCGGCAAGTCGTTGCTCGAATTCGTCATTCGACGCGTCACCGATTGTCAATGGCTCGACGGCGTGGTGGTCGTCCCGGGCGAGGCGGCTCTCGACGACGTTGTCCGACAACTCGTGCCGCCCGACGTGGCGACGTTTTGCGGCCCGCAAACCGACGCGCTGGCGCGCTTTGCCGCCGCCGCTCGACAATTCAAGGCCGGCTCGATCGTGCGCATTTGCGCCCATGCCCCGTTTGTCGACCCGGTCTTGATCGACCGCCTGGTGACCGCGGCCGCCGGCCAACCGGCGTGCGACTATTTGGGCTATTGCCGAGCGGATGGCCGGCCGGCAATGCTCTCGCAGGTGGGCATTGCCGCCGAATGGTGCTCGACCCAGGCCATTTGCCAGGCGGATCGTGAGACCGCGCGTTCCGCCGATCGAGACCACCCGATGGCCTGCTTGTTGGGCCATCCCGATCGGTTCCGCGTGCGGTTGGTGCCTTTGCCCGTCGAGTTGGATCGCGACGACATGCGGCTGCGGGTCGACCTGGAGGAAGATTGGGAGCACGCCCAGGTGATTTACGATGCGCTGGCGCACGACGAGTGGGATTGGCAGCGCGTGGCCGATTTGTTGGACCATCAGCCGGCCTTGCGCAAACGCATGGCCGCGCTCAACCGCGCCGGCGCGCGGCCTTAGCGCGTGGGGACAGCCGTCGCCGCGAGTGCGGACCGTGGAAAGGAAGCTTGAGGCCATGGACGCCTTGCGGCCCTTGTTTCACTGTCAATCGGGCGTTGCCCCGTTCCGCGGCGGTCGGGAGTTGTCGCGGGCGTCGACGCTGCCCGCTTCGCCGCAATCGAGGCTCGCGGTCGACGCCATCTTGTTCGATACGGCCGACGTCCTCTACGACGCCACCGACTGGCCCCGCACGCTGGTGCGACTGGTGAATCATCTGGGCGTCGCGGTCGGCTACGATGGTTTTGTCGGTCGCTGGGAGCGAGACTTCCTGGCGGAGGTGCACCGCGGCCGACGCGAATACGACGAGGCGTTTCAGTCGTTCTTGCTGTCGAGCGGACTTAGCTGGGCGCAGATCGACGAGATCGAAGCCGCCAGCCGCATCCAGCGGAGTCACTTCCAGCGCGAAGCGCGGCCGCTGAGCGGCGTCGTCCGTACGATCGCGCTCTTGCGCGACTCTGGACTGCGCCTGGCGGCCTGGGCCGATTCGCCCTATCCCGCCGCCATCTCGATCGAGCGACTTGCCAGGCTCGGCCTGCAGGGCATGTTTTGCGAGGTTCTCTCCTCGTTCGATCTGGAAGCCGCCCAGCCCGACCCGGCCTGCTATCGGGCCGCCCTGGCGGCGCTCCAACGGCCGGCCGACCGGGTCGCGTACGTGGGGCACGATGCCGTGCACTTGTCGGCCGCGCAGGACGCCGGCTTTCGCACCATCGCCTTCAACCATCGGTCCGGCGCCAACGCGGATTTCCATCTGGCCGCGTTTGACGACCTGCTGTCGCTGCTGGCATGACGCGGCCCCGGGGTCGTTCGCCTCGGCAAGTGATGCTGACCGCCGATTCGTCGCGAGCTTTTCTCAATGCTCGTGCCGCAAGTTGCCGATGATAACAACCGCTACAGGCGGTACAGGCTGCTTAGCTTACGCGATCGGCCGCCGGCGGCCGAATTGTCGGGCCGCCCGCCGCGTTGTTGGTGGACGATCGCGGGGCGGACGAGGCCATTCGCTCAAGCTCATTGCCGCGTGGGGCCTGGTCAAGGAACGCACTTTCGCGCGAGGATGCCGTCATGAAGGTCGCCCTGGGATCGTTGACCCTGCTGGTTGCGCTGGCATCGCTGTCGGGCTGTCGCATGTGCCAGTCTCCGTTCGACTATTGCAACCCCATGATCGGGCCCAGCGGCACGCTGAATTGCGATTTCCAGGCGCGCCGCAACTCGGTCTTCCATCCGATGGACGACGATCCCGAGCAACGTCTGGTGAAAGCCGTGCCGCAGCAGCCGGGGACGACCTACGAGATGGGCGTGCCCGACCCGGCCGCCGAACGAGGCTACGATCCGTCGGCACGAGCCACCGACGACGAGACCGTGCTGGAATAGCCGGGGATTGGGCCGATCTTGCCACGGGGACTGTCCCAGATTTTGCAAAGCAAAATGGGACTGTCCCCCTCCAACGCACCGCCTACCGTCTGCGCTTCCGCGCGCCCACGGCAACGACTGCCGCCAGCGCCATGCAGGCCAGCGCCAGCGCCGCCGGTTCGGGCACGATCGTGATCGACCCTGGCACCAGCGTCACGGGGATCTCGCCGGCGGTCGATGCCAGGAACAGGTCGTCGAAGTTGGTGTGCAGCAGGTTCAGTGCCCAGGCGCCGGCTGTGAAACCGGAGGTGTCGATCGTGAGCGTGGCCAGCAGTTGATTGACTCCGATGGGCACGTTCAACGCGTCCTCGTCGAACTCCACCCGCTGCAGGACTTCGAGCCCCGGCGGTTCGAAGCCTGGCCCGAAATGAAACACCATGCTGGTGTTGAGGCTGGTGTCGAACAGCGTGCCGGCGCCGTTGATGTCCATGGCGGTAATGATGGGCGCGGGGCCGATGCCGCCTGCGATGCCGGCGGTGAAGTCCATCAAGTGGGCCGCTTCATCGGCGGTGGCCGTGATCAGAATGGTGATCGTCTGACTGGGCGTGTCCGGCAGAAGCTGGTGGTTGCCTGCGGTCACGATCACTTCCGCCCGCGCTAGGGCGGGCAGGCAGAGAAGCGGGAGTACGAAAAGATAGGTCCGGGGGTGCATGCCTGTGTTCCTGGTGTCTGCTCGATTCCGGCGAGGAGTAAAACGCCGCGCGAACGGAAATCCGCGCGCTCGGCCACGGCCACTTGTTGCTGCCGTCGGATCATGAGCTCACTCCACGCCACACCAGGACCAGGCTTCAGTAAAGGTCGCACCAGTAAAAGCCGCACCACGAACGCCCGCAGATAAATAAAAAACCGTACGCGGCACGGTGCCGCGTACGGTTTCAAGTTTTCAGGCACTGCATTAGCTACAAAGAGCTAGTTACGTTCTTAGGCGCTGCGACGACGACGGATGACCACAGAGGCCAAGCCGGCGGCGGCGAACAGACCCAACACGATCGAACTGGGCTCCGGCACCGGGACAACGTTGATGATGCCCGGAATGAACTGCGGGAACACCTGTCCGCCAGTCGCCTGGAGAATGGTACCGAACGATCCACCACCGGAGGCGGTGTCGTCGTCAATGAACCAGCCGTACGAGCCGACGGCGGTAGCGGACGTGTCAAAGGTCACGCGAGCAAGAATGCTCGAAGCGCCAATGACGCTGTTGACAGCCGCGTTGTTGGCGACCGACTGAAACAGCTCGGTATCGCTCGGAGGATCGATACCAGGGAACACGGTGCTGGCGAACTGGCTGAACAACGTACCAGCGCCGTTCATGTCCAGAACCGTAGCGACCGGGCCGCCAAGTCCCGACAACAGAATGTCGAGATCCATCGAGTTCAACCCCTCACCGGCATCGGACGTGATGACAATGTCCACGACCGCCGACTGGCCTTGCACGATGTTCGCGCTCCCGGCCGTAATGGTGACCGCAGCCGACGCCAGTGCGGGCATGGCCAGCACGGCGACAACCGCCAAGAAAGTTACAAATCGTCGTTGCATGCAAAATCTCCTTTTTTCCACTCTTAATTCGTGTGATGTTTCGCCGAGGTTGGGCCAACGGTCGACCCCCGCATTCCCCCGACACTCGCAAAACCTTGTTGACATCCTTGTCGTCTGCCACCCAAGGGGAGTTACCCCCTTAAAATCTTCAGTTGGTAACGATTGTAGCTAGAATCCTCCCGTTTGCAACTTATTTCCAGAATTTTTTCCGAATTAACTTTGGACCGTGAAATTCACGGGTTTAAAGTCGATTTCCCTTACTCCAGGCCCAATTCGACCAGCAGGCTGTCCAGCAACGTGTGGTCCAGGCCCAGCTCGTCGGCCACCGCGTCGATCTTGGTGAGGATCTTGCGGGTGCCCGGCG
>JBBDYK010000274.1:0-16519 GCA_040901665.1 Pirellulales bacterium
CGCCCTCGCCCTGACACCGGATGACAGCGATACGCACGAAGCCCGCGGACTGGCCCAGAGCGTGCTGCAGAAATATGACGAGGCGATGGAGAGCTTTAACAAGGCGATCGAGTTGTCGCCCGATAGTGCCACGGCCCACACGCATCGCGCCCGGGTGCGTGCGATCAAGGGCGATACTCCGGCGGCGCTGGACGACGTCGAACATGCGTTGGAGTTGCAACCCGGCTCGGTGCAAGCTTTGCAATTGCACGCGGCGCTGTTGGGCAGCACCGGCAAGTTCGAAAAGGCGCTCAAGGACTTGAACGTGTTGCGTACCGCGATGCCCAACAGTCCGGAACTGCTGCTGCAGATTGCCACGGTCTACCAGGCTTCGAAACAAGCGGACAAGGCCATCGAAACCTATGGCAAGCTGCTCGAGCTCGATCCAGCCAACGTGAACGGCTACCGCGGCCGCGCCGATGCTTATCTGAGCCTGGGCAAGCAGGCGGAAGCCGTGGCCGACTATGACAAGGCCCTGGAGCATGATCCGGCCAACAGCGGCGTGCTCAACAACCTCGCCTGGGTGCTGGCCACTTCGCCCCAGGACAACCTGCGCAACGGGCAACGGGCAATCGAGCTGGCCACCAAGGCATGCGACGTCACCGAGTACAAGCAGGCGCATATCCTCAGCACGCTGGCCGCAGCCTACGCCGAAAATGGCGATTTTGACAAGGCGATCGAGTGGTCGAAGAAAGCCGTTGAGATGGGGGCCGATGAGCTCAAGGGGCAACTGAGCAAGGAGCTGGAGAGTTACGAAGCCAAAAAGCCCTGGCGTGAGGAAACGCCGCCGGAATTGGCCGCCGGCCCGGGCGATCTGGGCGCCAATGCCGAGCCGTCGAACAACGAGACCGCGCGCAGCAAGGGCGGGAGATAGGGCGTTGGATCGCGATTCTGCCTGGCAACTCGTTTGCGAGTTCACCGCCAGCGACAGTCTGCGCAAACACATGCTGGCCGTGGAAGCCGCCATGCGGGCCTATGCTCGCCGCGCCGGTACGGACGAGAACGAGTGGGGCATCGTCGGCCTCTTGCACGATTTTGACTACGAGCGCTGGCCCAACGCGCCGGACCATCCGCTGCAAGGCGCAGCCATTCTGGCCGAACGAGGCTATCCCCAACACGTGATCTATGCCATCAAGTCGCACGCCGACTATCTGACCGATTGCCCGCGCGTCGCTCCGCTCGACAAGACGCTGTACGCCTGCGATGAATTGGCCGGCTTCGTGGTGGCCGTGGCCAGAATTCGTCCCGAGGGAATTCGCGGCATGCAAGCTTCGAGCGTGAAGAAGAAGCTCAAGCAAAAGTCGTTCGCCGCCGCCGTGAATCGCGACGACATCGTCCGTGGCGCCGCCGATCTGGGCGTTGAGCTGGACGAGCACATCCAGTTCGTCATCGATGCACTGGCAACCGTGGCCCGCGAACTCGACTTGGATCCGGGCGAGAAGCAAGCGGACTAAATGCTTGCCCCGTCGACCCCGCGGCGGTATCTTGCGCGCTGGTTTTCAATTTGTGCAGACGCGGCGATTGTGTTGAAAGGGGTGGCGCTCATGAAGACGGACCTAAAGTTCGATATCTGGAGCCCCGAGTTCAAGGCGGATCCGTTTCCGTTTTACGCCTATCTGCGAGCCAACTCGCCCATTCATCCCGTCACGCTGCACGACAAGCAAACCGCCTGGCTGGTGACCCGTTACGACGACGTGGCGGCCGTGCTGCGCGACGAACGATTTGCCAAGGATCGCCTGCGCGTCTTTTCGCGCGAAGAGCGGGCCAAGCAACCGTGGATGCCGGCGATGTTCAAGCCGTTGACGCGCAACATGCTGGACGTCGATCCGCCGGATCACACCCGCTTGCGGGCGCTGGTGCAACAGGCTTTTTCGCCGCGCGCCGTCGAGCAAATGCGACCGCGGATTGAAACTTTGGCGCACGAGCTGATCGACAGATTCCGCCGGCCGCAACGCATGGACCTGCTGCGCGAGTATGCACTGCCGATTCCCACCACGGTGATCGCGGAGATGCTGGGCGTGGACGCCCGCGACCGGCACAAGTTTCACCGTTGGTCGGGCACGATTCTGGCGGCATCGACGACGCGCGGAGGCGTGTTTTGGGCGACACCCCGCGTGCTGCTCTTCCTGCGATACTTGCGAAAACTGATCGCATCGCGGCGAACCAACCCGCGCGACGATCTGGCCAGCGCACTGGTGCAAGCCCACGCCGCAGCCGATCGATTGAGCGATGACGAGCTGGTTTCGATGATCTTTTTGCTAATTATTGCGGGCCATGAAACGACGGTGAACCTGATCGGCAGCGGCATGCTGGCCTTGATGCAACACCCCGATCAAATGCAAAAGCTGCGCGACAATCCGGAACTAATCAAGTCGGCGGTCGAGGAACTATTGCGATTCACCGCTCCTGTGGAAACGGCCACCGAGCGGTTTACTCGTGAAGATGTGACGATTTCGGGCGTGACGATTCCCAAGGGCAGCATCGTGCTGGCAGCCATCGCATCGGCCAACCGCGACGAGTCGCAGTTTGCGGATCCGGACGCGCTCGATATCGCCCGCGAACCGAACAAGCATCTGGCCTTCGGGCTGGGAATTCACTTCTGCCTGGGCGCAGCGCTGGCGCGCATGGAGGGGCAAATCGCCATCGGCGCGCTGCTGGCCCGCACCAGCGATGTTTCGCTGGCCGTTGGGCCGGCCGAATTGCGCTGGCGCCAGGGCCTGGTACTGCGTGGGCTGAAGGCGTTGCCAGCTTCGCTATCGATGGCGAAGTAGCCCGTCGATTCAGGCAACGGGCAGCTTGCTCAAGGTGCGCGGCATATTGACGCCTGTGTGCGTCGCGGCGTTTCCGTTCGAAACGCTCTTGCCCGCGGCCAGTGCGCTCAGCCGGTGCATGATCACCCAGAACGGCGGCAAGTACACGATGTCGGCGAAGAACAGGATCACGATAAACACCGGCGGCAACTTGCCCAGCATGACGTAGCCGATGCCCAGGCTGGAGCCGAGCGCCTTGCTCCAGAAGCCCAGCACCAGCAGGTTACGATTCTCGACGGGGTTGCGCGCCACCATGAAATAACCCACGCCGAACAGGCCCACCAGGATTCCCACCAGTTGCACCGGCAGCATGAGATGTGGTTTGGGCACGCCGATGAACTTGAAGCACTCGTGATAGAACACCAGCATCGTCAGCCCGGCCAACAGATTGTAGCCACCCACGAAGCAAAGCAGCCGGCGCATCCAAGGCTTGAGAGGTTCCATGGCGTGGACTTCCTTTTCCACAAGTGAACGGGGCAGGGGAGTATTCGATTCGCGCCGGCAGAGCGATCAATCGGTTTAGTTCGCGGATTGAGCCACGTATTGCTCGCTCCATGCCAGCAGGTCGTCGCGTCCCTTGCGATGCAAGAAGTCGCCCAGTGTTTCACCAGGGTCGCGAGCTTCCTTGTAGTAGACGAACAGCGGCACGATGGTCGGCACCAGGTCCTCGGCCGGCACCATGTCCTTGTAATTGAAATTAAGCCGATCGCCAAGCAATCGCCCGCCGACGAAGACCGTGTACTTGTCCTTGGCCTTGCCGACCAGTCCGATGTCGCAGTTGTACGGCCGCGCGCAGCCGTTGGGGCACCCGGTCATGCGCAGCGTGAAGCGTTCGCCTGCCAGGCCCAGCCTGGCCAACTCGACTTCCAGTTCGTCGACGATGCCGGGCAATGCCCGCTCGCTTTCGGTAATGGCCAGTCCGCAGGTGGGCCACGCCACGCAGGCCATCGACCAGCGGCGCAGCGTGGAGATCTCGTCGTGCAGCTTCACGCCGTGCTCATGCAAGATGCTTTCCAAACGGGGTCGATCCGCCGCATCCAAATCGGTGAACAGAATGCTTTGATGGGGCGTAAGCCGAATGCCAGGCTTGAGCGTCGTGCAGATCACGCGCAGAGCCGTCTTCAAGCGAAATTCGCCTTCATCCTTGATGCGTCCGTTCTCCACGTTCAGGCCGTAGAACAGGCGGCCGTCTCCCTGCTCGTGCCAGCCGATGTGATCGTCGAACTCGCGCACGTCGTCGGGATGCGGATCGGCCAGCGGCTTGCCATAGTACTCTTCGACCTTGGCTTTGAAGGCCGGCAAGCCCCAGTTGTGAATCAGGTATTTAAGCCGAGCCACCTTGCGATCCGCACGGTTGCCGAAATCGCGCTGTACCAGGATGATCGCCGTGGCGACGTCGACGGCTTGCTCTGGCTTGATGAACGCCATGCGTTGGGCCACGGCCGGAAACGTCTTCTCGGCACTGGGAGTGACCCCCATGCCCCCGCCCACCAGCACGTTGTACCCTACGATCTCGCCGTTTTCGACGATGGCCATTAGCCCGAGGTCGTTGGCATACAGGTCGACGCAATTGTCGTCGGGCAGGCCGATGGCCGTTTTGAATTTGCGCGGCAGGTAGGTTGGGCCATAGATCGGCTCGTCAACCACCGCGGGCTCTCCGCCGCCCGCCAGCGTTTCCTCGCCCGTTTCGAGATCCGTGAGCCAAATCTCATGATAAGCCTTGGTTCGTGGGCAGAGATGTACGGCCAATTGATCAGCCAGCGCTTGCATCTGCCGGTGTACCTGGCCCACCAGCGGCGCGGGGCAACACATGATGTTCCGCTCGACGTCACCACAGGCCGCCAGCGTCGAGAGCTGAACCTCATTGATGCGGTGGATGGTCTTCCACAGATCGTGCTTGAGCACGCCGTGCAGTTGCAGGCCCTGGCGCGTGGTGATGCGCAGCGTGTCGTTGCCCACTTCGTCGCAGAGGTCGATTTCGGCCAGCAATTGATCGCTGGTCAGTTTGCCGCCCGGGATTTTCGTGCGGACCATGAAGGAGTAGGCCTTGGGCGACTTGCCGACGTGACCCTCGACACGGCCGGCGGATCGCGCGTCGCGGTCGTCTTGCTGATAGGTGCCGTGGTGCTTCAGCAGTTGGATGCTGTCCTTGCCGAAGAAGTCGTTGTTGTCACGCAACTCGGCGGGAATCGGGCCGCGCAGGCCGTGGCTTTGCTGTTTGATGACTTCGACGGGACTAAGTTTGGATTCGTCGGACATGACGGCTCGGTCGGTTGGCGAAATAGTGGGACTAGGCGGTGCTTGCAGGGCCGGCCTATCTAATCATAACCATGATTAGCATCATTGTAATATATATCGGTTGAGACATGCCATTGTCAACAGACTATAGCCGTATTGCGCGACGTCGACCACGCCGATTTACCCCTGTTTTTGCCCGCATTCGCGGCGAAATGCCTGATCAGTTCTTTAGGGATGGCCAATGGTCGCGGGGGCCGGGTTGCTCTAGAATGCGGCCTTTTCCTGCCCGATATGCGACTCATCGAAAGGTTGACCGTGACGGCCACCCTCCTCGACGGCAAGAAACTGTCGGCCCAAATTCGCGAGGAGCTTCGCGACGAGGTGGTCGAGTTCATCGAGAACAATGCCGAGGTGCCCACTTTGGCGGCCGTGCTGGTGGGCGACGACCCGGCCAGCCAGGTCTACGTACGCAACAAGGTGGCCGGCTGCGAACAGGTGGGCATCCAGAGCAAGTTGTTTCGCTTGCCGGCTGAGACCACGACCGAAGAGTTGCTCACCCTCATTGCCAAGCTGAACAAGGCCGCGGAAGAGCCGATCCACGGCATCCTGGTGCAATTGCCGCTGCCGCCGCACGTCGACGCCACGCGCGTGCTCAACGCGGTCAGCCCGCTGAAGGACGTTGACGGGTTTCATCCCGAAAACGTCGGTCGCATGGTGCAAGGACATCCGCGGTTTCTGCCCTGCACGCCTTACGGCATTCAGCAACTACTGTTGCGTAACCACATCGAAACGGCAGGGCGGTGTGTGGTGGTCGTGGGACGTAGCGAAACCGTGGGCAAGCCGATGGCCTTGATGCTCATGCAACGGGGCAAGGGAGGCGACGCCACGGTGACCGTCTGCCACAGCAAGACGCCCAACCTGGGCGAAGTAACCCGCACAGCCGACATCTTGATCGTGGCCATCGGCCAACCACAGTTCATCAAGGCTGAGATGGTCAAGCCCGGGGCCGTGGTGATCGACGTCGGCATTCACCGGCAGCACGGACGCTTGGTGGGCGACGTCGATTTTGACGCGGTCAGTCGGGTGGCCGGCGCCATCACACCGGTGCCCGGCGGCGTGGGGCCGCTGACCGTCACGATGCTGCTGGTCAATACGCTGGCGGCGGCGCGGTTGCAAAATAACTAATCGGCCCACGACTCGATGTGGCTGCCGGGCGACCGCTGACGCAGCGCTTCATAGAACAGCACGGCGGCTGTTGCCGAGACGTTCAAACTGTCGGCCGAGCCGCGCATGGGCAGCTTGATCGGAGCGACGTCGTCGGCGTGCCAGGCGGCGCCCAAGCCCGCCGCCTCGCTGCCGAGCAGGATTGCCGTGTTGCCGCGATAGTCAACCGCCGTGTAGTCGTTCGTCGCATCCAAGCGGGCGGCGAACATTTTGAACCCGCGCTCGCGCAGCCAGGCCAGCGTATCGCCGGCCGCGGCGGCTGCGACTTGTTGCGTGAAGACGGTGCCCAAGCTGGCGCGAATGCAGTTGGGGTTGAACAGGTCAGTGCCCGCGTCGGCGACGATCACGGCCGCTACGCCGGCGCCGTCGGCGCTGCGGAGGATTGCGCCGACGTTGCCCGGTTTTTCCAAGCCGCAGAGGACGGCGACCAGTCCGCCGTCCGCGACGCACAGCGCGTCGAGCGAGCGTTCGGGAGTCTCGACCACCGCCACCACCCCTTCAGCACGCTGGCCAAAGGCCAATTTCTCGAATACCTCGGGCGTGACGTGCCAAAGCGAGCCGTCGAGTGCGCCGAGTCGCTCGAGCAGGCCGCGGCTTTCAGCACCGCGGCATAGTGACTCGCACACGAAGACCTCGACCAGTCGCGCCTGACCGTCCAGCGCACGGGCGATCTCACGCACACCGTCGACCAGCACGTGTTGTTGCTTTTTGCGCTGCCGGGACGTGCGCAAGCGGGCGGCGTCCTTGACGCGCGGGTTGTGCGGGCTGGTGATCGTGCGATGGTTCATCGGTCGCGCACTGTCCGCTGCGAACGATCGTGACGCGGTGGTGCGGCGCGATCGTCGACCGCGCACCAGCGAACCGCTGCACCAGCGTGAAGCCGCGCGCCATCGGCGGAGGTCAAAAACATGTCGCTCGCCGAGATCTTGCCATCCTCGCGCCACTGCGGGGCGGTGGTGATGGTGGCCCTCAACAGTCCTTCGGCCGTGGATAGTTCACCAGAGTGGCAGGTCAGCAGCACAAACCGACGGTTATCCTCGGTGAGTTCCCAGCACAGTTTGAGCAACTCGCCCAGTTGCTCGTCGAGCTTCCAGCGCTGCCCTTTGGGGCCGTGGCCATAGGCGGGCGGATCGAGGATTACCGCGTCATACTGCCGGCCGCGTTTCAGCTCGCGGCGCATGAATGTGAGTGAGTCTTCGGTGATCTAGCGGATCGGCGCGCCTTCCATATGTGAAGTCGCCACATTGCGGCGTGCCCAGGCGACGACGTTGTGGGCCGAATCGACGTGGGTCACTTCGGCGCCGACGGCCGCGGCCGCCAACGTGCTGCCGCCGGTATAGCCGAACAGGTTGAGCACCTTCAGCGGCGCGTCGGCCGCGCATACTTCATCGGCAATCCAGTTCCAATTCACGGCCTGCTCGGGAAACAGACCCACCTGGCCGAAATCGGAGAACTTGAGCCCCAGGGTCATCGGCCCGAATTGGAAGGGCCAGGCGGCCGATAGCGGTCGGCGAAACGTCCAGCGGCCGCGCTGGCCGGCCTCGCGGTCGAAGCGGGCGTCGGCCTGATCCCAAAGATCGGCGCCCTCCAATCGCACGTGGCCGGCGGCCGGCGACGGTCGGTCGACGACATACGCTCCAAACCGCTCCAGCTTCCGGCCGGAGCCAAAGTCGAGCAATTGATACGCGTCGCTGGCGAACATCCACGCTACGCCTGACGGCGATCCCTCTCGCGTTTGTGGGCTGTTTTGCGCTCGGGTCGATAGCCCGTCGACGGACGGGAGCGAATGTGGTCGCCCGAAGTTTGCTCGCGCACGGCCTCGTTAGTTCGGCGACGACGCCGGTCGAGCGCCTCCTTGGGCGGTCGCGCCGGAATCAGGCAATCGCAACCGCTGCCGATCAAGTCCTGGCGCCCGGCTTGCTCCAAGGCTTTGCGCACTTCGAAATAGTTCTCGGGCTTGAAGAATTGCATCAAGGCCCGCTGCAGCTTGCGATCGCTCAAGTGCCGGGCGATCTGCACCGGCTTCTTAGTGAATGGGTCCAGGCCCGTGTGGTACATGCAGGCCGCGATGTCGAACGGACTGGGTATGAAGTCCTGTACCTGGTCAGGCTGATAGTGATTGCGCTTGAGAAACAGCGCCAAATCGATCATCGAATCGAGCGTGCTGCCGGGATGGCTGGCAATGAAGTAGGGGACCAGGAACTGCTTCTTGCCGGCCCGCTTGGAGGCCTTCTGAAATTCGGCGTCGAACTGCTGGAAGTCGTCGACGCTCGGTTTCTTCATCAGCGCCAGCACTTGCGGATCGGTGTGTTCGGGGGCGACCTTCAAGTGACCGCCCACGTGATGCGTGGCCAGCTCGCGCATGTACTCGGGGCTGCGGCGGGCAAGATCCATCCGAATGCCCGAGGCCACCAGCACCTTCTTGACGCCCGGTTCCTCGCGTGCCGCCTTCATCAACTGCACGAGCGGACCGTGATCGGTGCCGAGCAGTTTACAGACCGTCGGATGCACGCAGCTCAGGCGGCGGCATTTCGCTTCAACTTCCGGTCGCGAGCAGCGCATTTCATACATATTGGCCGTGGGCCCGCCGATATCACTGACCACGCCTTTGAACTGCGGGTCGGCCGTCATCTGGCGGATTTCGCCGAGGATCGATTGCTGGCTGCGGCTTTGGATGATGCGGCCTTCGTGGGCCGTGATCGAGCAGAACGTGCAGCCGCCGAAGCAGCCGCGCATGATCTGCACCGAATCTTTCACTACCTCATAGGCCGGAATGGCTGCCTTGCCATAGCTAGGATGCGGCTTGCGCGTGTACGGCAGACCGTACACGCGGTCCATTTCCGATTGCGCAAGCGGCAGTGCCGGTGGATTGGCCACGACGCACTCGCGATCGTGATACTGCACGAGCCGCCGGGCATTGTGCGGATTGGTTTCGTTGTGCGAGATTTTGGTCATCTCGGCAAACGCCCAGTTGTCTTTGGTCACTGCTTCGTAGCTGGGCAGCGTGATCGTCTCGTGGGGCGACTCAGGCGGAGTCTCGCTGGCGCCCAGCCGATAAACCACGCCGCGCATGTCGCGCAGCTCACGCACCGATTGGCCCGCGGCCAACCGATGGGCCAACTCGACGATGCCGCGCTCGCCCATGCCATAGACGAGCAGGTCTGCTTTGCAGTCCATGATGATCGAACGGCGGACTTTGTCGCTCCAATAGTCGTAGTGCGCCAAGCGGCGCAAGCTGGCCTCGACGCCGCCGGCGATCACCGGCACTCCGCGGTACGCCTCGCGCGCGCGCTGGCAATAGGCCAGCGTCGCTCGATCCGGCCGCCGACCGATGGCTCCGCCCGGACTGTACGCATCGTCGTTGCGCACCTTGCGGTTGGCCGTGTAGTGATTGATCATCGAGTCCATGTTGCCGGCACTGACGGCAAAGAACAGCCGCGGGCGGCCGAAGGCGCGCCAGGCGTGGCAGTTGTGCCAGTCGGGCTGGCTGAGGATCGCCACGCGAAAACCTTCGCTTTCCAGCAGCCTGCCCAACAGCGCCATCGCAAAGCTGGGATGATCGACGTAGGCGTCGCCTGTGACGAACACGATATCCACTTCGTCCCAGCCGCGGGCCAGCATCTCGGTGCGCGACATCGGCAAAGGCGCCGTCGGCTGCGGGCGCACGGCCGGACCGGGGCGCAGCACGGCCAGAGGCGCAGGGCCTTCGACTATCGGCAGGATCGGCAAGGCAGTGGACATGGCAATCGAATCGGCAAAATGCGCCCCCGCAGCGCGCGGAGACCGATACGGTATTCTATCAGGGGGCGCACCTGCCGGGCTATCAGCCCATTGAAATATGTCTTCGTGGCATAACCTCGCCAAGTGCGAAACAAAGCTTCGACCGGACGCGCCAAACAACGACTTGCGTCGCCAATTTGACATCGCATCCGTGGGTGGTTGGCGACCGCGGAACACTTCAACGGTCGGCTATGGTGCGCATTGGCGCAAACGCGAATTCGGGCACGGATTCCCGTCGAAGCGCGGGTACCCTCGCGGAAAACTTGCGACTTGTGCCGATTTGGCCAGCGGCTATCGTGATAGATGTCGCGTTACGCCGACCATTCTCCGCCGGATGCTCTGATGCCCGATCCTCGCCCCGCCATCTCGCAACTCGCATTGTTGGCCCTGATCATGGGTGGGCTGGTCGTGTGGTCCATTTATGTCGCCATCGGCGCCTATCTGTATAACTACAACCCCTGGCGCGTCGTCGTCATCATGGCGTGCACGGCCCTATTCCTGGGCTTCTGGCTGCTGGCACTGTGGAACCGCAATCGGCGGGCCAGGCGACAGTAAATACGCCGCCAGAACCCAAAGCGGCATTTCAGCTTGGGTGGCCTGTCCGCGCATGCTGATCGATCCGCGATCACTTGCCCGGCGTAGAATGGATGTTAGGGAATCCGAATTGTGCGCGATCGGGCGTTTGGGGCATAATCCGCCCCAGATCCACCGACGCCGTCAGCGGATTGACGCCCTGTTCAATGCGGCGACCCAGAGGAGGTTTGTCAGGCATGACTCCCAGTGAAACAACCGCCGAACGGACCGCTCGCGAAGCGGTGGACATCACCCGCGCCATGACCGGGCTTTCGATCGGCGATTACTTGATCCGCAGGTTGCAAGACTATGGCATTGGCCACGTGTTTGGCATTCCGGGCGATTATGTGTTGCAGTTCTACTCGATGCTGGATCGCAGTCCGTTGGAGGTGGTGACTACCACGCGCGAAGATTGCGCCGGCTTTGCGGCCGACGCGTATGCGCGGGTTCACGGCATGGGCGCCGTGTGCGTGACCTATTGCGTGGGCGGGCTGAGCCTGGCCAACTCGGTCGCCGGGGCCTATGCGGAGAAGTCGCCCGTCGTGGTGATCACTGGCTCGCCGGGACTCAAGGAGCGGCACAACAATCCGCTGTTGCATCATCGCGTGCGCGATTTTCGCACTCAGTACGACGTGTTCGAGAAGCTGTGCATCGCCGGCACCGAGCTGGCCGATCCGCGGACGGCCTTTCACGAGATCGATCGCGTGTTGGCCGCCGCTGCCCGTTATAAGCGGCCAGTGTACATCGAGATCCCGCGCGACATGGTGGGCGTGGTTCCGGAGTTGCCCCACCAGTTCCATCACACGCAACTCGCCAGCGATCCGGAAGTGTTAGCCGAAGCCGTGGCCGAAGCCGAGCGCTGGCTCAACAATTGCGAGCGCCCGGCGATCGTGGCGGGCGTCGAGATACACCGATTCGGCTTGCAGGACGAACTGTTGTCGCTGGCCGAGGGCTCGCAGATCGGGCTGACCACCACCATGCTCGGCAAGAGCGTCATCTCGGAAACACACCCGCTGTTCGTCGGCTTGTACGAAGGCGCCATGGGCAACAGCGAAGTCACGCACTTCGTCGAAGACAGCGACTGCCTGTTGCTGTTGGGCACGTTCATGACCGACATCAACCTCGGCATTTACACCGCCAAGCTCGATCCGGGCAAGTGCATCTATGCCACCAGCGAGCAGTTGCGCATTCGCCATCATCATTACCACAACGTGCTATTGAATGACTTCCTGCGCGAGCTGGCGGCGCGACGACCGCGGCCACCCAAGCGCCCTTTGCCGAAAGTCGCACGACTGACAAGCGAAAAGTATGTGCTCGAACCGAAAGCGCCGATCGGCATCACGCGGTTGATGGCCCGCTTGAACGAGTCGCTGAACGACGAAACGGTAGTGATTGCCGACATCGGCGATGCATTGTTCGCCGCCACGGAGCTGGTGATTCGCGGCCATACGGAGTTCATCAGCCCGGCGTACTACACGTCGATGGGCTTTTCGGTGCCGGCGGCATTGGGCACGCAGATGGCCCGCCCCGACTTGCGGAGCATTGCCATCGTAGGAGACGGCGCGTTCCAGATGACCGGCATGGAGCTGTCGTCGCTGGTGCGCCACAAGCTGCCGACGATCGTCATCGTGCTCAATAACGGCGGTTACGGCACCGAGCGCTTCCTGCATCCGGGCACGTTCGATTTCAACGAGATCCAGCCCTGGGCCTATCACAAGCTGCCGGAGGTGCTGGGCGGCGGCACGGGCTATGACGTGCGGACCGAGGGAGAGTTCGACGCGGCACTGAATCATGCGCTGGCCGATACGTCCGGGCCCAGCCTGATCCACGTGCACCTCACCCGCGACGATCACAGCATCGCCTTGGGGCGGCTCACCGAACGGCTTAGCAAGCACGTTTAGTGTCTCGCGGATGGCATGCGGTGAACCGCTATTGGGTAAATCGCCCCAGTGCGGCTAAGATTTCCGCCCATGCTCTCGCCCCGAACACCAGCGCGCATTCTGATCGTCCGGCTGAGCGCCATCGGCGACGTGCTGCACGGATTGCCCGTGCTGTGCGCACTGCGCGAGGCGCTGCCCAAGGCGTTTATCGCCTGGGTGGTCGAGGGGCGCAACGGCGAATTGCTGCGCGGTCATCGCGCGCTCGACGAATTGATCGTCGTGTCGCGCGGCTGGCTCAAACGGCCCCGCGCCGTCTGGGATCTGCGCCGCAAACTGCGACAACTAAAGTTCGATACGACGATCGACATGCAGGGTCTCACCAAGAGCGCCGTGGCCGCCAGGCTTTCGGACGCTCGACGTCGCATCGGCATTGGTGGGCACGATGGTCGGGAGTTGAGTCAGTGGTTAAACAATGAGCGCGTCACACCCCAGCGCACGCACGTGATCGACCGCAACCTCGAATTGCTGCGGCCGTTGGCTATCGACCGCCCGGCCGTTCGGTTCGATCTTGAGAGTTCGCCGGCAGATGTTACGACGGCTCACTCCATGTTGCACGCGGTGGGGCTGGCGGATCGCTTTGCCTTGATTAATCCGGGCGCCGGTTGGCCGTCGAAAATCTGGCCCGCCGAACGCTTTGCGGCCGTGGCACAGCGCCTCGGACAATCGCGCGGCCTGCGGTCGCTGGTCGTGTGGGCCGGCGCTCAAGAGCGAGCTTGGGCCGAACAGATCGCGGCAGCATCCACTGGATGGGCCCTGATGGCGCCGCCGACGAGTCTCTGCGAACTGGCAGCACTTACGCGCCGTGCCAGCCTGTTCGTCAGTTCCGACACGGGGCCCTTGCACCTGGCCGTTGCCGTGGGCACGCCGTCGGTGGGTTTGTTCGGTCCGATGCCGGCAGAGCGTAACGGCCCCTATGGCCCGCTGCACATGGCAGTGCAGAAGGTGTGCTTGAGCGGCGCCAGCCGCCAGCATCGCACGGCCGGGCCCGAGAGCATGGAAGCCGTCACGGTCGACGACGTCGTAGCGGCGTGCGAGCGGATTCTCGATCGGCAAGAACCACTCGCGGCATAGCGACAAGCCACGACCGTGTGCATCACTACGCCAAAGGTTCAAGAATCTTTGCGCGGCTCTGCCTGGTACAGATACGGGTTCATCGTAGGATCGTTGTACATCTTGAACTGGAAGTAGACCTTCAATCGATTGCGGCCGGCGAAGATGTCGTCGAGCAATTCGGCCAGTGACGTGGAAAGGTCGCGGTGCTGATCGGCCAGCACCGCCAGCCGACCGCGAGCCTTGGCCGTGTGCTCCTCGCCGGCATCAGCCCGATCGGCTTGCTCCTGCATGTGAAAGCGGCGCAACGCCAGGATCGACAATCGATCGATCGTGCTGCCGGGAGTTTCGGTGTTTTGCCGGGCGTCGGGCTGGGGCACGACCTGCTCGCTTTCGAGCTGCCGTAGCAGATAGGCGTCGAGGGCCTCGATGCCGTCGTTGCGCTTCTGGTTGTAGCCATCGATGGCCCGCTTGACTGCCGCAATCTGGGCATCGCCCACGTTGGGGCTGCGAGCGATGTCTTCCTCGTGCCATAACAGGAAATTGAAGCTGTGCTGCTGGCAGACGGCTTGCAAGAAGCCCGCGTACGGGTTCGAGATTTCCTGCTGGTGCCAAAGGGCTACGGTGCTGGCGTGCAGGTCGGTGATTTCTTGGACGTCGATCATGGTGAGACCGCGGGAAAGGAACTATTTGCACCGGCGGATTGGAAACGCGAGCGGGTGAATCGTCCGAATTCTATCGCCGGGGAAAATCGGCAACAACCCGACGTCGAGCTGCTTGATCTAGGCCGCAACGACGGGGCGACCTAAAATGAGATGATGGCATCCACGGCCAAGAATCCGGCGAACGCGCGTCCCTCGGGCCAGACCATTCTGCTGGCAACCGTGGTCGTGACAGGCTGCGCGCTCGTTGGCTATTTGCTCACGATGCACGGGCCAGCATCCGCGGCGCACCGCGCGGCACTTGCCGCGCCGCAGGATCGGCTGACGCTGGCCGACATTCCCTTCGACGGCCGGCAGGCATTCGACTATTTGCGGCAATTGTGCGCAATCGGAACGCGGGTGAGCGCCTCCCAGGGCATGCTCGATCAGCAAAAGCTGCTGGCCGAGCACTTCGAGAAGCTGGGCGCCAAGGTCAGTTTCCAGCGGTTCCGCGTGCGACATCCAATCGATGGCAGCCCGGTGTCGATGGCCAATTTAATCGTCCAGTGGCATCCCGAGCGCAACGAGCGCATCTTGCTTTGCACGCACTTTGACACGCGACCATTTCCGGACCGCGATCCGCGCAACCCACGGGGCACATTTCTGGGCGCCAACGATGGCGCCAGTGGCACGGCGCTATTGATGGAGTTAGGCAACGGCATGCCCAAGTTGGACGGCAAGTTGGGCGTGGATTTCGTGTTCTTCGACGGCGAGGAATTCGTTTTCGAGGAGGGCCACCCCTATTTCATCGGCTCCGAGTACTTTGCGCTAACGTATGCTCGCAAACCCGGTGGCGTGCACTACCGCTGGGCCGTGCTGTTGGACATGGTGGGCGACGCCGATTTGCAAATCGTGCCCGACCGGCATTCGATGTCGTGGGCCGACTCGCGGCCCCTGGTCCAGTCGATCTGGAAGACGGCCGAGCGATTGGGCGTCACCGAGTTCGACATCAAGCAGCGCTGCGACGTACTGGACGACCACTTGAAGTTGCACAACATCGGCAAGATTCCCAGTTGCGATCTGATTGACTTTCGCTATCCCTGGTGGCACACCGAGGGCGATCTGCCCGAGCGATGTTCGGCGCTGTCGCTGGCCAAGGTGGGGTGGGTCGTGCAGACGTGGTTGGAGCAGGCCATACAACAATAGCGATGCAATCGTAGGGCGGCCGTATCGGCTCGCGCGTGCACTATGTCCATGGACACTTTTTCAGCCTGTGTGGCGCTCGGCCCGTTGGCAATATACCTCGTCACGCTGGGCGTCATGAACCTTTACGCGCGGCCGCTCGTGGTCAACGGCACGCGCGAAGCCATCGCGCTGGGGTTGGCGCTGGTTGGGCTGGTGGTCGTGGGGCCCATGCAGCTTTTCTTGCCCGAGGCGGCGGCGGTCCAGTTCGGCATGCTGGTGTGGGCGCTGTTGATCGGATTTTACGTGCTGTGTCTGACGTTGTGCGTGATGGTCATGCGGCCGCGACTCGTGATCTACAACGTTACGCCCGATCAACTTCGGCCGGTGCTGGCCGAAGTTTCCCGCCGGCTCGATCACGAGAGCGTGTGGGCGGGCCGCGCGCTGTCAATGCCGCAACTACGCGTGCATCTGGTCATCGACAGCTTTGCGCCTATGCAGAACGTTACGCTGGTTGCTACCAGCCATGGACAAAGCGTCACCAATTGGCGCCGGCTGGAAGCGACGCTGCGCGAGGCGCTTTGCGATTTCCCCGTCGCCGGACGCACCCATGGCGTGTGGCTGGCGATGTGTGGGCTATTGATCCTGGCGGTGCTGGCCTTTCGCGTGGCCGATGATCCGCAAACGATCGCACGCGGGCTGGATCGAATGCTCAATCCGTAAAGTGCGCGACCTGCGACCTCGCCATTCTTGTCGCCCTGGCCGCCTTGCGCTCGGCAACAGCGGCGGCCTGTTCGACCTCTGCGAGCAACTCGAAGCAGACGCGATACGCCCGATAGCCGGCCTGCAATTGCTCGGCATACAGCCTGTCCAACTCGCGACGCAGGGCCTTGGCGGAATCGAAGCCATCGGGCAGCGCGTCGAAATCGGTGAGGCCGACGACGTCGACCGGCTCGACCGCCGTCACGCGGATATAGCCCGCGCCCGGAATATAGCTGCGCTGGCCGGCCTTCATGCGGCGGACAATCCACAGTCGAATGGT
>JBBDYK010000275.1:0-16055 GCA_040901665.1 Pirellulales bacterium
GATCTACCTGATGGAAGTGGCCGCCAGCAACGCGATTCAACCGTTTCTTCCACCGGGTCACGTTTCGGTGGGAACGGAGGTCGACGTGAAGCACCTGGCCGCAACGCCCGTGGGCCGCACGGTGACGGCAAAGGCCAGAGTAGTGGCCGTCGATGGCCGCCGAGTGACGTTCACGGTCGAAGCGCACGACGGCGACGAGCGCATCGGCGCCGGCAGCCACAGTCGCGCCGTCATCGACGTGGCGCGCTTCGAGCAGAGCCTGGCGGCAAAGCGATAGTTCGCGCCACGAATGCCATGAATCGCCCTTTGCGAATGTGATTGATTCCCAGCCGGGTGTGCCGGCCGTCAAAGCAATGGACCGGCGAAGCCGATCAACTACTCGGACTGAATGGAGCGTCCGCTAGGTGCGCGCCCGTGCTGCGCGCATGTGAAACACTTGATACGCCAGCCCTGCCAACAGACCAACCAAGAGCAGGATTCGCACGGGAATCAGCTCAGCGGCTTCCTGGCTCGGTGCGAAGGGATGATCCACGGGCAAGCGTGTCAGCGTTTCGGTCGTGGCAAAGAACATCAGCAGGAAGAAGCTCACGGAAAAGCTGATCGTTTGCACATAGGCGGCGGCGCCACCAAGTCGACCGATTCGGCTGGCGAACATGCCGGCCAACAGAAACACCAAGGTGACGATCGACAACACGTGTCCGGGACCGAATCCGCCGCGGTGATAGATCCCGAACGCCGTCAGACAACCGATCAGCATCGTGCCGACGTACCACTGTCCGATGCGATTTGCCGGATCGATCTTGCCGTCGCGTACCAGCGCCCAGGCCCCGAATACGATGGCCAACACGCTGACGGCCGTGTGAAACGCGCCGAAGGCGGTAATGGCGGGCGGACCGGTAACTTCGGGAGGCATCGCGCGTGCTCCAGTTCATTATTCTCTAAAGCGCGCGAGGCAAGGCACCTCAGCGCAACGGGCGTGGGCTCAACTCGATCCGGCTCATTGTTACAAGACGGCCGCCCGCAATCCATAGCCTGGCCTGAGAAGTCGCCGGCGGACGCGACGGGCCTTGCCTCGGGGCGCAGCACATATCGACGTTTCCGTTAGCGCCACTCGGCCATGAGTTGGCGCAGCGCTTCGTCCCGTTCCACCGCTCGCCGAGCGTCTAGCACCTCGGCGCCGTCGGCCAGTTGGCTTTCCAGTCGATAGCTCTCAAGCGGCAGCGGCCGCTCGTCGATCAACGTAAACGTGAATTGCGCCTTGACGTCGCCATCGACGACACGCGTCAACTCCAACTTCCGGATCAACTTGGTTTTGAGCTCGATTTCGACGCGGGCCGAGTTGAACGGCTGCGAACGGCTGAGCGACTTGGCCTTTGCCTGCACGAAAACGACGTCGCCGGACTCGCCCGACTTGCGGTTCTCGATCTGCAAGTCAAATTGCTCCAAGAAACGGCGCGCCAGTCGTCGCACGTCCAAGCCCAGGTAAGCGCGCGTGCGGGCAAATGTATTGGGACCTTCGCCGCGCTCGAATTGCAACCCTCGCTGCGGCTCGCCCACGATCCACAGCCGCCGTTGGTCGTCCTGTCCCCAGACCAGCCGGCGCTCGCCCTCGGTGGTTGTCACCTGAAACCGATCGCCGCGCGTCCACAACACGGTCTCGTCGCCCGAGTGCAGAAAGAGGCTCGTGCGCAGCCAAATCTTGGGTACTTGCGTTTCAATGCGGTAGCACCGGTCTACGTTGTTACCCAGCTTCGACTCCGCCGCGCGAACCAGAGCATAGGCGCTGGCCTGATCGGGCGATAACGCCAAATAACCTCCCAGCCCCAAAATGAACGCCAGGCAAGCGGCCGCCATCAGACGCCAGCCAAGGCGAGAGCCTGGCGCGGACAAGAAGTCCTCGTCCGGCGGAAGTGCTGCCCCAGGGCCACGGCGGCGGATCTCCGCGTGCAGTCGGGCCGCGTCGACCGCGCGACCCTCCGCCTCCAAATAGTCTCGCACCAGCGGCTCGATTTGCGCCGCAGTTACCGGGCGTTTGAAACTCATGGCGCGGCGTCTCCGGGAAGGTGCGTGTTTAGGAACCTGGCCATGGCCTTGCGTGCGCGGAACAGCAGCACGCGCACGTTGACCACCCGCACGTCGAGCATCTCTGCGATTTCATCCGGGCGATAACCCAAGCTCGATAGCTCCAATGCCGAGCGCTGCCGCAGGGGTAGCTGTTTCAACGCAGCAGCGATCGCACTGCGCAATTCGCTAGCCATGGCGAGGTGCGGCGGCATTATCGCATTGGTGTCGTTCACTTCCCAACGACCGCCACCAGGGGGTCGTCCTTGCTCGTCAAGGCTGAGAATTCTTCGTTGGCGGGTATGACGATTGATGCAGGCGTTGGTGATCGCGCGAAACAGAAGCTTGCGGCCGTCGCGAGGTAGATCGTAGTGCGCAGCGCGATCCAGCAGGCGGCACACGCAATCCTGCACGACATCTTCGGCCTGGCCCGCGTCGCCCGACAACGAGGCGGCATACGCCACGGCGCTGGGCAATGCGAGCGTGATCCACGAATCCAAACGAACTTCCCCCGCGCGGAGGCAGACGCTGCTTACGGCCTACGGGGTGTGATCGGTGCCCTACCGTACGCCGAGCTCTGCGCCTCAACCATTACAACACACGGCCGGGTTCAACGTTTCACGCCGGCCCTCAAAGTCGCCAGTTTGGCAGGCATGCGTGAAAATCTACCAGTTTTTTCATGTAATGAATCGTCCATGACGGGGTTGTCTAGCTGGGCTGCAATGCCCAACGAACCGGAACCGCAACCCCGTCCGACAGTCCAGCTTTGCTCCAAGAGGAACGCCAATGAACCGTCACCCTGCATCTGTCAGCATACTGCTTGCCGTCGGAATGTTAGCCTGCCTCGCGCCGGGAACCCAAGCGGCAATCACCGGCTATGCCGCCATGGGCGCTAGCGACACCGCCGGCACGACGTACACGGGAAGCTGGGTACCCTATCTGGCCAATCAACGCGGCTTCGACTTTGGTCCCAGCATGACATACAACGTGGCCGTCGGCGGAGCGAGAAGCGACACTTTGCTTACCCAGGGTCAACACACCGCCGTGCAATCGTTGGTCCAAAACGGCGACGTCGATCTGGCCTATTTGATGATTGGTGGCAACGACTTTCTTGCCGTTCGCACCAGCATCGCCAATGGTTCGCTGACGGGCGCCACGCTGACGGCGTGGGCGCAAGGTGTCGTCGACAATATCGGCGTGGCCATGGACACGGTCCTGTCAGCCAACCCGCAGGGCATGGTCGTGGCAGGCCTGCCGGACATCGGCCTCACCGCGGCCGGCCAGGCGGCCTTCACCACGTCCGTTGAATTCCAGCGTATTGCCGACGCCGCGGACGTGGTCAACGGCATCTTGCAGACCGAAGTTCTCGCGCGCGGACAAGTCTTTGTCGACACTGCCACCGCGATGCGAGACCTCAATCAGGGCCCGCTGATCGTCGGAGGAGTCACCATCGACACGGTCAATGCCAGCGCCGACCCAACTCATTTCTTTCAAGACGTCATCCACCCGGCGGCCGTGGGCAACGGTCTCACCGCCAACCTGTTCCTGCAAGCCGTGAATATCGGCTATGGCACAAACTACGCACTGCTTACGGACTTGGAGATCCTCACCACCGCTGGCCTGGCCGCGAGCTTTACCGGCGAAACGTCAAGCTTGCCGTACAGCAACTACATCGTGACGCCGGTGCCCGAGCCATCGACGTGGTGCTTGATGCTCACGGCGCCGTTCGCCATTGGACTTCTGAAGTATCGATCGCGCCGTCGCGCGTCGTGACTAGTCGGCAATCCCCCACGGCACCGATGGCATTTCACCGCGCCAGCGGGCGACGTTCATCGCACGCCGCGGCAATTCAATGGCGCTTTGCTCGTTGGCAGCGGCTCGTCAAGCGGTGAATCTCGGGCGGAATCGAGGCTGTTAAACCAGGCGCTCGGTTGCTTATAATAGCTGGCACTGCTGCGTATCCCACCCGTTTGTCCCGCCTGACGACCATGGATCCCGCCCGCACCTCCATGGGCTTGAGGATTCGGTGATGCACGCTTCGACTCTCGCTCTGGTCGCCGCCATTTTGGCAATCGCCTCGCTGCATGCGCGTGCCCTCGAGCCGGCCGACTCGCGCGAACTTGCGCGCCAGGCGCGGCAGGTGCTGTCGAGTCGCTGTTTTCAATGTCACGGACCGGACGATGCGGCTCGCGAAGCCGAGTTGCGCCTGGACGACCGACAAGCCGCACTGGCCGAATTGCCCAGTGGCAGTCGAGCCGTCGTGCCGGGCGACCTCGACGCGAGTGCTTTGCTAGAGCGAGTGACTTCACAGGACCCCCAGCACCGGATGCCCCCGCCAAAGGTTGGCGCGGCACTTACCGCCACCGAAGTGGGCGTGCTGCGCGAATGGATCGGTCAGGGCGCCCAGTATGCCACGCACTGGGCATACGTCGCGCCGGTCCGGCCCGCTCTGCCAGCGGTGACTGATCCCGCCTGGACCGTCAATGGAGTCGATCAATTCATTCTCGCCCGCCTCGACCGCGAAGGTCTCAAGCCGGCTCCGCCGGCGGACCGCGCCACGATCTTGCGCCGCGTTGCCTTGGACCTGACAGGCCTGCCGCCGACCGTTAACGAGATGCGGCGCTTCGGGGCGGACGACTCCCCCGGCGCCTACGAGCGGGCTGTCGACGCTCAACTGGCCAAGCCATCGTTCGGCGAACGGTGGGCCGCGCTGTGGCTCGACTTGGCGCGTTATGGCGATTCGCAGGGATACATCCACGATCCACCGCGAACGATCTGGCGGTGGCGCGACTGGCTGATCCGCGCGCTCAATGACAATATGCCGTACGACCGGCTCTCCATCGAAATGCTGGCCGGCGATCTGCTGGCCAATGCCACCGCGTCGCGGCGCATCGCCACCGGCTTTCATCGCAACACGACCAACAACACCGAAGGGGGCGCCAATTCCGAAGAGTATCGCCATGCCTCGGTGGTCGATCGCGTGAATACGACGATGCAGGTGTGGATGGGCACGACCATCGGCTGCGCCCAATGTCACAACCACAAGTACGATCCCTTCACGCAGAAAGAGTACTTCCAGCTCTTCGCCATATTCAACAATACCGAGGACGCCAACAGCGAGCCACCGATTCTGGAAACGGCGCGCATTGGCCAGGAGGAGGCGTTCGTCGCGGTCCGCGCGCTGCTTGACGAGACCCGCAGGCTGCTGGACGAGGAGTCGGCGCGCACGGATCCCGGACTGGCATCTTGGGAAGCATCCGTCGACCGCGCCGCGTTGCCCAAGGAAATCGTGGAGGTCCTGGACGTTGCCGCCGATAAGCGCAGCCAGGATCAAACCGCTAAACTGCTCGCGCACTATCGCGGATTGTCGCCCGCATGGTCGGCGCGAAACGCCGAAGTCGCCAGGCTCCAAGCGGAACTCGAGCGCGTGTCGACGACCACGCTGGTCATGAAGGAAGGTCCGCTGCGGCCAACGCACGTAGCCGTTCGCGGAAACTACCGCAACTTGGGCGACGTGGTCGAACCTGGCCTGCCTGCCGCGTTGGATCCGCCTACCGCTGGGGCTCGGCTTGACCGTCTGGCTCTCGCCGAGTGGCTGGTCGACCGTCGCAATCCGCTCACCGCGCGCGTGGCAGTCAACCGGCTGTGGCAGGAAATCTTCGGCGTGGGCATTGTGGAGACAGCCGAGGATTTCGGCAACCAGGGCGAACCGCCCGTTCACCCCGAATTACTCGACTGGCTGGCGACCGAGTATCAGGGACTGGACTGGGATACCAAGGCGCTGTTGAAGCTGATGGTGATGTCCGCTACGTATTGCCAATCGTCGCACACCAACGCCGAACTGGCCGCGCGCGATCCTTACAATCGCTTGTTGGCGCGGGGACCGCGCGTGCGATTGTCGGCCGAAGCCGTGCGCGATCAGGCGCTACAAGTTTCCGGCCTGTTGAGCGCGAAGCTCTATGGACCGCCTGTGCACCCGCCGCAGCCACTGAATGGCTTGGCGGCGGCCTTCGGCGCGAGCACCGATTGGGAAACCAGCCATGGCGACGATCGTTATCGCCGGGCGCTCTATACCCTCTGGCGTCGCAATTTGCCGTATGCATCGATGCTGGCGTTCGACGCGCCGGAGCGCAGCGTGTGCAGCGTGCGGCGGATCCGCAGCAATACGCCGCTGCAAGCGCTGGTGACGCTCAACGATCCGGTGTTTGTCGAAGCGGCGCAAGCGCTGGCACGCCGCATTCTGTCCGAGGGTGGTACCAGTGCCGAGTCGCGAGCCGAGTTTGCGTTTTGCCAGGTGCTGTTGCGCGCGCCCCAGCCTGTGGAAACCCAACGCATGGTCATGCTGCTCGAGCAAGCTCGCCACGCGCTGGCCGAGGATGCGGGCAATGCCCTCACGCTGGCGACGAAGCCGTTGGGCCCGCTGCCCTCGGATGTCGATGCCGTGGAGGCCGCCGCCTGGACGGTTGTTGGGAATGTGCTGTTGAATCTGGACGAAACCCTGTCCAAGCCTTAGGCGCGAGGATCTGTCGCTTGCAAGACCCGCACACAAAATCCTTTCTGCAGCGCGAGCTGCTGGCTCGACAGACGCGTCGGCACTTTCTGCAGTCCGGCTCGTTGGGACTTGGCGCGCTGACGCTGGCTTCGTTGCTGAGCCGCGATACGCCTGCGCTCGGCGCGACCGCCACACCGTTTGCTGCCCGGTCGCCGCACTTTTCCGCCAAGGTAAAGAATGTCATTCTGCTGAGCATGTCGGGCGGGCCGTCCCATCTGGACCTGTTCGACTACAAGCCCGAGTTGGTGAAGCGCGACGGCGAGGACTGTCCGCCATCGTTGATGGAGGGCAAGCCGTTCGCCTTTACCGGCTCGTCGGCCAAGCTGCTTGGCACACCACAGGTGTTCGCGCAACACGGTCAATCGGGAGCCTGGTTATCGGCGGCGCTGCCGCAACTCGCCCAAGTCGCTGACGAATTGACCTTCATCAAGTCGCTGGTCACCGACCAGTTCAACCACGGACCTGCCGAGTTGTTGCTGTACACTGGCATTCCGCGCACCGCCGGCCGGCCATCGTTCGGGTCGTGGGTCACGTATGGCTTGGGGTCGGAGAACTCGGACCTACCAAGCTTCATCGTCTTCGTTTCCGGTGGTTCGCTTCCCAGCGTCGGCAAAGCGGGCTGGGGGAACGGCTTTCTCCCCTCGGTCTACCAGGGCGTACAGTGCCGTACCGGCGGCGATCCAGTGCTCTATCTCTCGAATCCCGAGGGCATGAGTCGCCCGTTGCGACGAATCGGTCTCGACGCGCTGGGCGACTTGAACGAGTTGCAAGCACAACGGTCTGGCGACGCGGAGACTGCTACGCGCATCGCTCAGTACGAACTGGCATTTCGCATGCAAGCCGTCGTGCCCGAGGTCATGGATTTGTCGGCGGAACCCCCGGAGCTGCTGGCGGACTACGGGGCAGAAGCGGGTGCGGCTAGCTTTGCCAACAATTGTCTGCTGGCGCGCCGCCTGGTCGAAAAAGGCGTGCGGTTCGTGCAACTGTACGATTGGGGCTGGGACTTTCACGGCACCAACCCGAATGAGGATCTGCGCGAGAACCTGATCAAGCGCTGCACGCAAATGGATCGGCCTGTCGCGGCGCTCATTCGAGATCTGAAGAGGCGTGGACTCTTGGAATCGACGCTCGTGGTTTGGATGGGAGAGTTCGGTCGCACGCCGTTTCGCGAGGGACGCACGGCCGGCGGCGGATACCTCGGCCGGGACCATCATCCATTTTCCAACACCATGTTCATGGCTGGCGGCGGATTGCGTCCCGGCACGACGCTGGGCGCCACCGACGAACTCGGCTTTTTCGTGACCGAGGACGCCGTTGGCCCGCACGACGTTCAGGCGACGATCCTGCACTTGCTGGGACTGGACCACACCAGGCTTACCCACCACTTTCAGGGACGCGATTATCGACTCACGGACGTTAGCGGCCAGGTGATCCAAAAAGTGCTGGCCTAGCACCGTTAATTGCGAAAGCTTGGCGATTGCGGGCATCCTACCGACAACGTCGCAACGGTTTTGCCAGGCAGGGAGACTGCGGAGTTTTTGACAGATGCGCGCTGCCGGATAGGCCTGCTGCGTGGTAAACTAAAGACCGGTCGATAGCATAAAGACCGCCTGCCAGACCAAGCCCGCCCTGAATGCCTGCCGCCGGAGAAGTTTCTCGTGTCTCGCTTCGCAATCGCACTTGCGCTCGCCGCCGGCTTTTTTGCCGCTGCCTGTTGCGCAGTTCCAGAGCGTGCGGAGGCTCAGATGTTTGGCGACCGCCAACTCGGCGGTTTCCTGTCGCGCCAGGATCCACCTGGCACGGTGAGTAACCCTGCCGAGGCCATGATCCACACCAGCGGCGCTCTCACCGGCACGGAGCGATTTTTGCGCGGCAATCGCCGTGTGACCGATTTCATCGGCACCGACATGGGAGACGATCGCAGCTTCGTCGGCGTGACCCAGGCTCGCCAGCGCCGTTTGCCGGTTGCCGCGGAGTCGGTGCGCGAAGCGAATCTGCCGGAAGTCAACCGCGAGCCGAACGAAGGCAACACCGCGAACCAACCTTATCCGCCCCAGTTGGTGCTTGGGCCGGACCTTAGCGGGCCCACGACGACGGCGGTTGCGTCTGCGTTGGAACAGCACTTGTCACGTTCGCCGATCCAATGGGCACAGCCCCTGCAGTTGTCGATCCAAGGGCGGACCGCGGTGTTGCGGGGCGCAGTGGCGTCGGCGCGGGATCGCGAGTTGGCGGAAGCTTTGGTGCGATTCGAGCCCGGTATTTCCGACGTCCAAAACGATCTACAGATTGTTCCCCTTGATTCGCCGCCAGCGCGTCCTGCACGGCCTCGCGCACCAATGCCCGAATCTCGTTTGGTTCCGTCGAACTAGCTCCGCCGTTAGCAACCGGCCCCGCCGCCGGAATTGTCGGCATCTGCGTTCCTGGCGTGGGAACAACTCCCGCGGCCACTTCTCCCAGAACTTCGTGGCCGGCCGCCGGGGCCAGGGCGTCGGACAAGCTGATGGTCGTCGTCTGCATCCCGCCGGAAACACGTGACACGGTCGGATTGCCAGCCGGCAGACGACCGTGATGGCTCGCTTGCGACACGGCCGAAGCGGTCGAGGGAAGGCCTTGCACTGCCGGCTGCGCCGGGAGTTCCGACGCCGCCACGGACGGTTGTGCGCCAGGCAACAAGTGCCGCGTCATCTCCGACATCACGACGCCTCCCTTGGCGCTCTTGAACCGCGCGATCAGGCTGACTTGTCGCTGCGGACCGCCCACGCGCCCCCAGGGAACCCAAAAGCTGTACGAATGACCCAGCTTCGATTCGCTATAGTGCTTGGAGAGTTCTTCGGCGCGGAACACATACTTGCGCGCCGGCACCGCCTCGTCGCTCACGTCCCCCGTGTCGTCATAGGCGAATACGGTCAGTTCACCCTCGACGACGATCGGATCCTCGTCACCGCGGCCGTAGAACATGATCCGGCCGCCGAAGCCGACAACTCCCGCTTCAACCAGCACCGTGTCCGTCCATAGGGCGGTCATGCGCAAAGGTGTTTCAGGTTTTTCGCTCGGCCCGGAGAGGTCCAGAGTGTCTGGCAAATTCAGCGTCGCGCAGCCAACGACCGAACCCACGCAAAGGGCCGCCGCCAAGAGCCAGAGGATGAGCCGTCGATGGTGCATCGCGCGTGCGCTATTGTCCTTGGAGTGTGTTGGTCTCGCCCTGCGCTCGACTGGACGGCAGCGACTCGATTTGCGGCAGCCGCCCGGTGCCCGGCGGTGTCGCCGCCGCCTTGGCGACGTCACGCTGCGGCAGCAATCTGGCCAGGCTCCACTTGCGCTGCCTGTCGCCGGCCGGGGTATTGCCCTGCGAGTCGTCCGGCGCCGGCAGCATCAACGGCCCCTCGGTCGCTTCGCCGGGGCCCAGCTCTTCCATATCCATGATCTGCGCCGGCGACATGCCGCTGGGATCGAGATCCGGATAGACCACCGGCATCTGAGCCGCGCAGATCGGACAGTCGCCCCGCCTGCAGAATGCCGGATCGCCGTGTATCTCGTGAACGTCGGCGGCGCACCAGTGCATGCGGGCGGCCTCGATCTGGCGCAGCCGCTCCGCGTCGGCGGCGTTGCGCACCACGTGCGGCGTGAGAATGATCAACAGCTCCGTGCGCTGCGCCTCGAACACGTCGTAACGGAACATCCAGCCGAGCACCGGCACGTCGGCCAAAAACGGGACACGGCGATTAACGGTCAAGCGCCGCTTGGTGATAAGCCCGCCCAGCACGATTGTCTCGCCGGTGGCCGTGCTGATCGTGGTTTGCGCGGTGGTGATGTTGATTCGTGGTGCGCGAACGACGGCGCCGGAGGCCGAGATCGACACGGGGATGCCCTCCGCTTCGGGCGCGACTTCCGATTTCTCCGCGTCGATCTCCATGACCACCATGCCATCGGGGCTGATCCGTGGCGTCACGCCCAAGATCAACCCTACATTGTCCATTTCCACGGTATTGGTCTGGCCGATCTGATTGACGATGACGTTGGTGATCAGCGGCACCTTCTGGCCAACCTGAATAAAGGCCGGCTGGTTATCGATCGTCATGACTTGCGGGCGGCTGAGCACTTCCAGCCGCTGGTTCTGCTGCAAGGCCCGCAACAGCACGTTGATGCTCTTGCTGCCGGCGGACAGCACCAATCCGCCGAAGCCCAGCTCCGCATCGGTGCGCCCCACGGCGAAATTCGCCAGCGCTTGCTTGCCGGTTTGCGCGGCGGTTGCCAGGCTGGCCGCGCTGCCGCTGTTGCCGATGTCGGCGCTGTTGAAATTGAAACCGGGGTCGTTGGTCGCCGAAACGATCGTCTGCTGTTGCGTGGTCGTGGGCGGATTGCCAAACGTCGTCGTGCTGGTCGTGGTCAGCAACTCTCCCAACAAGCTGCGGTCGAAGAGCAAGCCGTCCTGCAGGCCCCACTCGACGCCGAATTGCGTGTCCTCGGTGAGCGCCACCTCCGCGATCAACACCTGGATCAGCACTTGCGGCGGCTGCGCGTCGATCTTCTCCACCATCTCGTAAATTTCGTCGAAGTAGCGAGGCGAGGCGCTGATGATCAGCAAGTTGCCGACCGGCTCGGGCACGACCACCACTTCTTTCTCGATCTGCTGGAAGGGGCTCATTTCGCCCGGCGCCGCGGCTTCCACCTGGCGCTGCGTGCGGAGGAACTGGTTGATCGCGTCGGCCACGTCCAACGCCGGCGCGTTCTTCAATTGATACACGACCGTCTTGCGCTGCTCGACGCTGCGCTCATCGAGTCGCAACAGCAAAGCCTCGATGATCGCCAGATCGCCGGCCGATCCGGCCGCGATGATGCTGTTGGTGCGCGCGTCGACCGAGTATCGCAGCGGCACGAACGACGATTCGTCGCGCGAGCGCGGAAGCGCGGCGCCCTGCCCCGGTCCACCCTGCTGCGAGAGCAACGTCCGCAGCATCAACACCAGGCTCGAAGCGTCTCCGTTCACGATGTGGAACACCTTGATCTGGGCCACCGAGGCGGCCGCGTCGTCCATTTGCGCAATCAGCGCCGCCACCAGCTCCATGCTCTGCGCGGGAGCGGTTACGATCAGCGAATTGGCCCTCGCGTCGGGCGTGATCTTCACGTCCGACAGGATGCCCGACTTGATGATCCTCTGACCCTGAGGATCGACGGTCAGCAACTCCAGGGCCGACGACTTGGCGGTGGCGGCCGCGGCGCCCTGTCCGGTGCGCGATTGCTGAATCGCCGCCTCCAGCGACTCGGCCAGGTTCGTGGCCAACGAATTCTTCAGCTTGAACACGCGCACCAGATTGACCGACGCGCTGTCGGGCGTGTCGATGCGCTTCACCAGCAGTTCGATTTCGGCCAGGTCGCGCGGGGCGGCCTGCGCGATGAGCGAGTTGGAGCGCACGTCGGGCGTCACGACCACACGCGGCCCCAGGCCCGTGCGCTTAGCGAAAAACTCCTGCACGGTGGTCGCGGCCGTGGCAGCCGGCGCGTGCTGCAGCCGAAAGACTCGCAATTGCGACTCGGGCGCCACCGGTTGATCGAGCTTGGCGATCAGCTCGCGCATGGCCGCGACGGCTTCGCCACGGCCAATCAACAATAGCGCGTTGGGCTTGCTCAGCGCCGTGACGCTGATCTTGCCCGGCCGGCCGGCCAGCAAGGCGGGCTGAATCGTAGCCAATAACGGCGCCAGCGCTTCGGACGAAGCATGCTCAAGCGGCACGACTTCCACCTCGGGCACGGCTTCGGCGCTGATGCGTTCAATGTCCTCGATGATGCGCAGCACTTCATTGACGTCGCGGTTGCTGCCGCGCAGGATGATCGCGTCCAGATCGGGCAGCACCTCGATATTCAGATCCAGGCCCAGCTCGCGCAGTCGCTGATTCGTACGCTCGGCGTCGGTGACGTCGGCTCCTTCGGCGGGCGGATTGGCGGCCGGCGGCGCGGGCGCCGCTTGCGCCAAGCGAGCATCCGCAGCTTTAGCGTCCGGCGGATTCCCCTGCCGATAAAGCTCGACCGCGCGGTGGACTTTTTGCGGATCGCTTTTGCGCAGTGCAACGGCCCGCACCGCGCCGACCGTCGGTCGACGCGAAGCTTCCTGGGCGGCGACCAGCCGCACGACTTGTGAGACCAGCGGCTCGGGACCCGAGAAGGAGACTCCGCGTCCGGCCGGATCGACACGCAACATGGCCGACTGACCGGAACGCGCGGCGACGACAAACGCGGCCTCGCCCGACTGCTGAGGCGCGGTCCGCGTGAGCCGCGGGCCAAACAGTCGCGACAACTCTGTTTGCACCTGGTTGACCGGCCACTGCACGGTTAACTGGCGCGGCGCGGCGACCCGCTGCGACGCGGGCAGCGATGGCGCGTGGGCCGTTGCGGGCGTCACTGCGCGGTCGGGAACGGCGGACGCCGGCTGTCGTCCCGGCTGCGCGCGGTCGATCTGCGCCACGACTTGCTGTGCAATGCGCTGGGCCTCGGGTCCGCCGCGCACATAGACGCTATTCGTACGACGGTCGGCAACGGCCTGCCCTGTTCCGTTGAGCGCCGCGTCGATGCGCGGTCCCGCCTCGGCGGCCGCAATGTTGCGCAGCGCGTACGTGGCATAAGCGCCTGGCGGCGCCTGCCCTTGCGACACGACGACAACGCCCAGCACCACGACGGCCAGCGCCGTGCGCCAGGACACGCTCGTGCGCGCGCCGGCACGCGCAACAATCGGTAACGGAGAGTGCTTCATCGAAAGGACTATCGGACCTGGTGAGCCACGCTGACGCCGGGCTCCTGCGGCTGAGAAATGCGGCGGGAGAATACCGAACGGGGCCGGGGCCGCCAAGATCAATAGTTCTTGATGCGTCTGCCCCCGCGGCCTGTGCTGCGAGAGGGGCGGCCATTCGTGCTGGTGACTGGACGGCCAACCTCGGGCGTTTCTGCCGCGAGCGACAGCTATCAGTATTCGGGCGGCAGCGTGCTAGCCTGCATCAGGCTCTCGCCCACGCCGACCAACCAGCGTTCGTCCTCGCAATCCAAGACCACGTCCGAATCGGTGATTTCGACGATGCTGCCGGCCAGCGCGCCAATCTGAAAGGCCTGGCCATTACGCAGCTTCAACAATTCGCCAGAGGCTCGCAGGGTGAACCAGGCCTCGGGCTCGCCGTTGACCTCCGTGATGGCGGTCAGATAGGCAAAGTCGGCCGCGTCGAATCCACCGCCCCCAATGCCGAACAAGTTCCTGTCCACGATGACCCGGTAGTCGGCAAGCTGCTCCGACGCTAATCGTTCGGACACGCGCGTCGTGAGCTGATCCTTTCGCTCTCCATCGGGCAACGACAGCGCTTCGACCGACAACGCGATATCCAGCTCATCGCTGCGCGGCACCGGTGTCAGGTTGAGCGACTCGATGTGGTGCAAGTGATCCGCGCGGTAGAAGTCGAACAAGAACCGCGTCAGTTGCTCCGGGGTGCCGCGTCCGCGCGCCGAAAAGCGCAGAGAAGTGTACAAATCCTTACGAGTGATCGGCTCGCTCGAGTCAACGTTGGGCGCGATGAACCCAGCTTTGCCCACCAGGCCCACCAGCCACGCCTGATACAAGCTGCGGGCGATTTCGGGATCCGAGGGCAGGCTCTGTGCTTGCCAACGCTTGAGCTGCTGGTTGGCTTTGCGGAAGCGAGCCATGTCGAGCTCGCGCTGGGCGATGTCTCCGCGCAGGCGGTCGATGTCGGCCCTGCGCGCGTCAAGCGGCGCGACGTAGTTGGATTGGTACAGCCAGTTGCCGCCGTACAAAACGGCAATCGCGCCGATGGCCGCCGCCAGAATCTTTTCGCGCTGGTTCATGGCGACGACGCTCCCCCAGACCGCTTGTCCCGAGACAGCGGCTGGCTGGCACGGGATGCACTGGCGGGTGGCGCCGCCGACCGCTGCTCCGCCGGCAAATGGCTGACGTACTCGGACGGATCGCGCGGAGTCACCACCAGCGACGATTCGAAGTGCCACGAATAGTCATTCTCTTGCAACTGCTCCTGCATGTGGCGGCTGGAAATCTGGTGGTGCTCGTCGCGAAGATTGTTCTCGATGTGGCTGACGACCACCGGATCGCGCACGATGCCCACCAGATCGATCGTGCCGCCGGCATCGCGGCCCTGGCTCAAGCCCATGCGCAACACGACCGCGTCGCGACCGCTGGGAAATCGCAGCGACAGATCGCGCAACTCGTCGAGCCAATTGACGTCGTTTCGCGACCAACCGCCGATCGCGGTGATGGCTTTCTGTCGCTGGTCGGATTGCTTGATCTGCTCGTCGAGACGAGCGAGCTCGTCGGTGAGTCCGGCGATCGTTTCATCGGCTGCGGAAAACTGCGACCAGACGCGATAGCCGCCCATTAACACGACCAATGCCACCACGGTGCCCGCCAAGGTGAACATGCGGCGCCGGTCGGGCGGCGCCGGGCGTTTGCGCGGATGCAGAAAATCGACCGGCGGCGAATCACCGCGCGCCTGGATCGTCAACATTCCAACGAGGGGAGCAAACCGCCCCGGATTCGCGACGGCCGCCGGCAATCCGCCGTGTACTGCAAATGGATCGACCAGCGATACGCTCAATGCCGCATCTTCGCCCAGCACGGCCACCAGGCTTGGATGCTCGTCGAGCCCGCCGCACAGATATGCCGCGCTCACTGCCTGGCCGGCCAATTGAGGTTGCGCCACCAACAACGTGCGCTGGATCTCGGACAACAGCCGGCGCGCGGATCCGTCGTCGTGCGAGGCGTTCGGCTGCCGCAGCGTGCGCCAGTACACCGCCTTGCCGCCGGACAATACGAGCAGATCGACCTCCTCGGCCAGCAGTTGAATGACCAGGCACGTTTCGTTGCGGTCCGCGATCGTTCCGATCACAAGCCCGGCGGTCGCATAGGGGCGCAGCGTGATCGACTGGGCCGCCAGTCCGGCGCCGGTGAGCACCGCTTGAATCTGTTCCAGCCGTGTTGGCGAGAGCGCCATGGCCGTCACTTTGCGCGGCACGGCCGGATTGTCGCCCAGCGGCACGAAATCGAGCACGGCGTCCTCGGCGATCGCGTTGTTCTCGCGGATCGCCTGGTTCCGCACCATTTCGGGAAGCTCGGCGTCGGATGCCGGGGGCAGCGTCAGCGCGGCCAACTCGACATTGCTACGATCGATGCAAAGCAATGTCGTGGCGCGGCTGGCCTTGCCCTCCAACGCCGAGCGCAACAACGCGCCAAGTTCGGCGCGCGACCCGGCCGTGTCGCCGCCGGCCGGCATCGAGAAGGCGCCGGCGCTTTCGAACGAAAGCTGTCCGCCGCGGACATCCGCCACCACGTAGCGCGCCTCGGCCCCGTCCCAGTCGATTGCCAACAGTCGTGCCATGGTGTTTCAGTTCCTCGCGCCGCCCGGCGCGCCGGCGGTGAGCCACTCGGCTTGATACC
>JBBDYK010000276.1:0-15855 GCA_040901665.1 Pirellulales bacterium
TTCGGAACGACCAGTCCACCGGGAATGAAGTACGTCCAGAGGACGGCGCCCAAAAACATCACCGCGGCGATGGGGGTGCAATACTTCAAGCACATGGCCATCACCTGGTCGATGCGCAGCCGTGGCAACGTCCAGCGGACCCACATCATGAACGTCACGCCGAAGATGCACTTGCCGACAAAGTTCACCAGACCCAGAAAATTGCCCAGGTAGTGCAGCACGGGGTTGGTGGCATCGGCCAGTCCCAGCCAGTAGGTGATCGGCAAGGGACCATTCCAGCCGCCGAAGAACAAGATGGCCGCCAGCCCGCTCACGGCGAACATCGAGCCGTACTCGGCCAGGAAGAACACGCTCCAGCGAAAGCCCGAGTATTCCGTGTGGAACCCGGCCACCAGCTCGCTCTCGGCCTCGGCCAGATCGAACGGCGCGCGATTGACGCTGGCCGTGGCGCAGGTGAAATAAACCCAAAAGATGATGAAGGTGAACGGATCGTGAAAGACGAACCACTGCGTGAATAAACCGGACTGCATCTGGCCGATCGTCACCAGATCCATCGTGCCGGCGATCAGCACGGGCACGACCACGCACATGCCCAAGGGCACTTCGTAGCTGACCACTTGAGCCGCTTCGCGCATGGCGCCGAACAACGACCACTTCGAGCCGGAGGCGTAGCCGGCCAGGATGACGCCGAAGACTTCCAGCCCGAGCACGGCCAGGATGAAGAACACGGCGACGTTGAGTCGAATGGCAACCCAATTGTCGGCAAAGGGCAGCGCCATGTAGCCGCCGAACGAGGCGATGAAGCTGACGTAGGGCGCCAACAGAAACAGCATGCGATCGGCGCCGGCCGGCCGCAGATCTTCTTTGGTGACTAGCTTGATGGCATCGGCCAGCGTTTGCAGCCAGCCGAATTTGCCGCCGATGCGCGTGGGGCCGAGACGGTCTTGAATGCGGCCCGAGACTTTACGCTCCAGCCAAATGAACACCAGCGCGCTGACCGCCAGCACGTTGACCAACAAGAAGGCGTGGACCAGCGCGACGACCAGATAGGCCAGCCACTCGGGAGCGAGAAACTGTCGTAGGTATTCAGCCACCGCCCACAGGTCCTAAAACAAACACTCCATACGCGAATGCATCGCGATCGCGCGGCACATCCGGTCGCAGGGAGACGTTTATGATGATGGTTCGAGGCGAGTCTTTGCGTCGCTTTAAGATCGTGAAATATCGCACAAACTACCCTCGATCGACAAGCCCCTGCCTGCCAAAAGTTTGCACGTCCGGGCGCGCGGCAGATCGACCTAGCGGTCGATTTCTCCCATGACGATGTCGAGCGAACCGACAATCGCCGGCACGTCGGCAATCAAGCAGCCGCGGCACAACTCGTGGGTCACCGACAGATTGCAAAACGAGCTGCTGCGTGCGCGCGCTCGCCAGGGAATGGCGCCGCCGCCCGTGGACACGATGTAGAAGCCCATTTGCCCCCGTGGGGCCTCGGTTTCCATATAGGCTTCGCCCTTGGGCAGCTTTTCGGTCAGCTTGACGGGCTCGCCCCAGGAGCCCGTGGACGTGCTGTAGCGATCGATGGCCTGGCGCACCAGGTCGATCGATTGCATCACCTCGAGCATGCGCACGTAGAACCGATGCCAACAGTCGCCGAGCACGGTCTGCTTGGGAACCGGCGGATATTCGTGATCCTTGGGATAGTGGCCGTCTTTCTCGACGATCACTTCGAAGGCGTAACCATCGTACATCTCGGTATAGCGCTGTTCGCCATCGCGGCGCAAGTCGTGATCCACTCCGCTGCCCCGCAGCACGGGGCCGGTGCAGCCATAGTCGATGGCCATTTCCGGCGAGAGCAGGCCGATGCCGGCGGTGCGCCGCACGAAGATGGCGTTGCTCGTCAACAGTGTGTGGTACTCGCTGATCACCGGCAGCAGTTGATCGAGAAACGCTTCGCACTTATGCAGCCAGCCGGCCGGCAAGTCGGCAGTGGCGCCCCCCACCGTCAAGTAGCTGTAGGTCAACCGCGCGCCGCAAACTTCCTCGAACAAGTCGAGAATCTTTTCGCGTTCGCGGAAAGCGTACAAGAACGGGCTGAACGTGCCCAGGTCGAGCCCATAGGCCCCCATGCCCACCAGGTGGCTGGCGATACGGTTAAGCTCGACGATCAACACGCGCAAATGCCGGGCTTTTTCCGGCAATTGGAGATTCATCAGCTTTTCGACCACCAGCGCCCAGCCGAGATTCATGTTCATCCCGGCCAGGTAGTCCATCCGGTCGGTATAAGGAATCCACTGCCGCGGGGTGAGGTTTTCGCCGATCTTTTCGGCGCAGCGGTGCAGATAACCGATGTGCGGCGTGGTCTCCGAGACGACTTCGCCATCCGTGCGCAACACCAGTCGCAGCACGCCGTGCGTGCTGGGGTGCTGCGGACCCATATTCACCAACATTTCGTCGGTGCGAACGTCGAACTCGATGATCCGCGGGTCGTCTAGATGAGTGGACATGAGAAGAACGAGGGGTCAGGGGTAGTTGTCGTTACTGATCACTGGCCGCTAGCCACGGACCACGATTCCTCACCGGCCGCGAATTCCGTGATACTCGAGCGGCATCTGGTAATCTTTGCGCAAGGGGTGGCCGACCCAGTCTTCGGGACAAAGAATGCGGCGCAGATCGGGATGGCCGGTGAAATACACCCCCGACAGATCGTAAACCTCGCGCTCGTGCCAATCGGCGGTACTCCATACGCCGCTCACCGAGGGCACCTCAGGCAATTCGCCGGGCTTGTCGTCTTTCCAGCGGGGCAGCATCACCTTCAGGACTAGCGTGGTCTTGTTGGGCAGGCTCGACAGGTGGTAGACCACCTCCGTGTGCGGCTGCCAATCGACCTTGGCTGCCTTCTTCTCGTCTGGCTCGAAATAGTCGACGCCGCTAATGCAATTGAGCATATCGAAGCGCAGATCGGGCTCGTCGCGCAAGTAAGTACACAGTTCGACCAGCCCGTGCGAAGCCACTTCGATCCAGGGATCAGTGGCCGAGAGATTTTCGCCGGTGATCTTGGCGCCGAACTTGTTTTTCAGCCGCTCGAGGAAGGCAGTGCCGCTCATGGTCTTGGTTGGTTTTCCACAGGACGCCGCTCACGCGCGAGTAGCGAAGATTGCGTTGGACAATGCTATTTCGTGATCCGCTTCAGGGTGTCAGCGCCGGCTCTCGTTCCTCGGTCCGCGGTGGGCGGGCGAGCTGCGCGGCGCGCTCGCGCGACAGCGTGCGCACCCAGTCGAGGTCGCCTCGCTTCCACACGTAAGCAAAGCCCACCAGCAGCACGGCAAAGAATACGGCGATATCGATGATTGAGATCATGGCGATCGTGCGCGCCAATTCAGTGACGGCCAAATCGCCCTGGAGCTGTGCGGAAAGCCCCGCGGCCGATTCGGCCAGACCCGCGGGCAGCGGCGGTACGGCGGCGTTATTCACGCCCATTTCCGTGAACAGCGCCGCGGCCGGTTCGCTGAGCGTGCCATCGGCGGTGACCTTGGCCAGGTTCGGATCCATCAAGTGCGTGGCTTTGCCATACACCGTGGCCCAAGGAAAGAAGAATGCCACTTCCACATCGAAGATGATGAACAACAGCGCCACTACGTAGAACCGCAGATCGAATTGCACGAAGCTGGAGCCGATCGTGGGCTCGCCGCACTCGTAGACTTCCAGCTTTTCGGCATTGGGCAACTTCGGGCGCAACAGCCATCCGATGACCAACGTCAGAAACAGGAACGCGAAACCGACAAAAACGAACAGGGCCAGATAGGCCACGATCGTGGTGGGAGTAGCCATGACTGCTGGTTGCTTCCGCGCGAAACCGGTCAATCGCCGGCACTGCTCAAACGATGCGAAGCGTGCATTGTAAGAAAGACGTTCGCGCGCTTGCAAGCCGGCCCGGCATGCAAAGTCCGTCGATAGGCCACTACGTCGGCGGCCGAAGGCCGCGGCGACTGCCGGACATGCTTTACGGCTGCACGTCGTCGTTGGCGTTGCTGCCGCCATCGCTCAGGCTGCCGGCCACCAGCGATTGGCGGCCGCGGAATCCGGCGTCCAGTTCGTGCCAGTTGGTCACTTCGCTCTCGCCCAACTTCCAGCAGAGGAACACGATCCGATCGTCCATCTTCGAGGGAAAATCGACCAGACCCTCCGGTCCGCTCTTGGGCTCGACCCCCAAGGCCCGCAGTTCGTCGACGTACTCGCCCAATTGCGCGCTGTCTTTTTCGAGTTCTTCCTCGATTTGGGCCAGTTCTTCGCTATAAGGATCGCCGGCCGCGGCGTTACGGCCGGCCGTCAGATGGGCCAGTCGCTCGCGCCGCTCCATCACTTCGCGCGACAGCCGCACCAGATCGGCGGTGATCGAGCGCACCAGCGGCAAGGCGGCGTTGGCCTGCTCGACCGTGAACAGCCGCTTGGGGCGATAGGGCTCGGAGCTCATGGTGTCGTTCTCGCGATTAGTGTCACTGATTCGGGCCGCCGTGTACCGGCTCGACGATCGTCTTTGACGCGGCTACGGCCGTCGGATTCAGCGTGGCTTTGCCCCAGGCCACGTCCACCGGCAAGCGCGCGAAATCCACCAAGCAGCCATCGCGGCTATAACAACTCAAGTCGTGCGTGGCGCCCATGAAGATGCAATCCACCGGGCAAGGCTCCACGCACAATGCGCAGAACATGCACTTCGAGTAGTCGATCGTAAACCCGGTGATCTTGAAGCCCTTGCCGGTGGTCACGCGCTCCTTGCCGATGTAAATGCAATCCACCGGACAAGCCTTGGCACATTGATCGCAAGCGATGCAAGTGGTCAGGTCATAGCGATGAAAACCGCGATAGCGGGCCGCCACAGGCACCGGCAATTCCGGATACTCGAAGTGCTCCGTGAACGTCTTACGATCGCGACGATAGGTGATAAGCCAATAGCGCATCGTCACGAACATGCCATAGGCAACCGTGTAGACGGCATCCCAAATGTCGCGCAACCAACTGCCCATCATGCGCTTCCTATGTGCGACACACGCCGAGAACATTTCTCGCCGCGGAAACCTTTCGCAGCCATGTCATCTGCTGTGCACCAACTGAACGGTAGTTCAACAGGTATTATAGGCGCACCACCCCAAGCCGCAAGCGATGACTGCGACGCGCTCGATTGCGAGAATACTTCCACGCGGAACTTGCTGCGCAATCGATGCACGGCGGTTTGGCGCAGCACCGAAGAATTCCACGAGAAATCCGTCGTGTCGCATGCGCGCCGGCGCGACAGTCGCAGCACGGAGTAACCCGCGCAGTGCGAAATCGGCTCCGCGATGGTGGAATCGCCCTTTGCGTTTCATTTCGCAGCTCGGCAAGTTGCGGCGCAAGGTTTGCTTCGCTCAGAATGACTCGCACTTTCCGGAGATCGCGGGTGTCTCTCGCACTATTTGCTCGGCTAATAAACCAACGGCAGACGGAACTGGGATTGGGGATGAAGCGTTGCAGTGAGTTCAGACACCCCTTGTGGCGCTTTGGCTTCGCGGGCGTAGTCGAGTGGTCGCGCTCGCGTCAGGGCGGCAACACAGGTCAATAACTGCCTGCTACGTGGGAGGTTAGAGCCTGACGCGGGAACCATCCTGCGGAACGAAATCGCCAACGCAGCCTCGCTAGGCATCCCCAACTGCCAGCCCGGTCGGGCGCCGGTGTGACGGTGATTTCTCCAAGAATATGTGCAGCATAGCTTGAGAAACCTTGACTCTATGCACCTGGTACGTAGAGTGGTTGATAGCTAGTGCCATGCCGCGCCGACGCGGAGTCCCCTAGTTCGAGGGGGCGAAGGTGGCATATGCTTGCGCCCTGTGGTGTTTTCGACGCTGCAAGGCGAGGGGTGGAGGAACCAAAAAGGAAGCCCCCGAGGCAACATCGAAGGAATGGCCATGTTGGTACTATCCCGCAAAAAGAACGAAAGTATTGTCATCAACAATGACATTACGATCGTGGTCGTGGAGATTCGCGGCGACAAGGTTCGGCTCGGAGTCGAGGCTCCCAAGGAAGTGCCGGTCCATCGTCAGGAGGTTTACGACGCGATCCACCGCAACGTGGGCATTGGCGAACCCAAAGACGCCGACGCCAACGGTTCTGCGGGCGAGGCTTGATCGTTCACTCTATCTCGCAGCGCGATGCGCCGACGCAACGCCGCCAGATTGTGCGCTCGATGTGAGCGTCGCTTGGCGCGCTAGGGGCGTGCAAGACAACTGCGTTAGCGCCGCTTGCTCCCGTTTGAATCCACTTGACGAACCGGCGCTCCGCCCAGTATACACCGGTGCGGTCATTGGATACGGATGAGCGATATCGCGCACTCGCGGCCCCGTCGTCTAGCCTGGTCTAGGACACCGGCCTTTCACGCCGATAACACGGGTTCGAATCCCGTCGGGGTCATTTTCTTTCTAGGGTCGAATGCTGGTCGCGGCCGGGGAACCCGTGCACTGCAAGCGCAAAGAGGACGTCGGCGCTGCGCATGCGCTCCGAGGCCGTGCGAGCGCGGGGTATCTCGGTGACATCAGCGTACGACGCGGTCCTGCTTGTATCCTTCGGCGGACCGGAAGGTCCAGCCGACGTGCTGCCGTTTCTTGAAAATGTGCTGCGCGGCAAGAACGTGCCTCGCGAGCGAATGCTGGCCGTCGCCGAACATTACCGGCACTTCGGCGGTGTCAGTCCATTGAACGCACAGAATCGGGCCCTGGTTTCGGCGCTCGACGCCGAATTGCAAGCCCGCGGGCCAAGGCTGCCGGTTTACTGGGGCAATCGCAACTGGCATCCACTGTTGGCCGACACGCTGGCGCAAATGACGCGCGACGGAGTGCGCCGGGCGCTGGGATTCTTTACCTCGGCGTACAGCTCGTACTCTTCCTGCCGGCAGTATCGCGAGGACATCCAGCGGGCTTGTGCCACGCTCGGCGCCGCCGCCCCCCAGGTCGACAAGCTGCGCGCGTACTTCAACCATCCGGGCTTCATCGGCCCCATGGTCGAGCGGATGCGCGAAGCGAGGTCGCTCGTGCCCGAGGAACGTCGCGCCCAGGCCCGCGTCGTATTCACCGCGCACAGCATTCCGCTGGCGATGTCGGAAACGAGCCCATACGTGGCGCAACTGACAGAAGCCAGTCGGCTGGTATGTGAATCGCTCGGCATCGTCAACCAGGAGTTGGCCTATCAAAGCCGCAGCGGCCCGCCGCAGCAGGCCTGGCTCGAGCCGGATATCCTCGACGTGTTACGGCGGTTGCACGGCGAGGGCCGCACGCGCGACGTCGTGGTGGTGCCGATCGGATTTCTTTCCGATCACATCGAGATCCTCTGGGATCTCGATACCGAAGCACAGCAACTAGCCCAGCAGTTGGGGCTGAACTTGATTCGAGCGTCGACCGTGGGCAGTCATCCCGATTTCGTCGGCATGATTCGCGAGCTGATCGCAGAACGGGTCTCGGACGCTCCAAGGCGGAGTTTGGGAGTCCTCGGTCCGAGCCACGACGCGTGTCCGGCCGACTGTTGCCCGCCGTTGCTGCGTGAGCCCAGCAGCGCCAGTTGACCAGCGGGGCGCGCTCGATGCCCCGAGCTGCGGTTCGGGTTGCACCACTTGTGGTACCAACTGAGACTCATGGGGCGCGGTCGGGGCTTCTGTGCCGATCGTATCGCTTTTTTCGGCATCCACCCCGTAACGAAGGGCATATCCTTAGATAGCATCGTCGGGGCCAAGCGTGCCGCGAAAGCAAGTCGGCCAGCGGCACACGCTGGTCAGTCGTGGACGACCTGCTGCGCGCCGCCTTCGCCAGGCTCCCGAATGCCACTGAATTGCGAGATCCGAGCAACTGGAAGTCCATGAGCCAAGCGCAAGAGTCTACGGTATCCCAAGAGCAGCGCGCGGCATTTCGATGCGCCAGCGACGATCGCTTCGGGCAATTGCGGTGTGGCGACCGCACCGTCGAAGTCGCGATCGTAGACGAGTCGGCCAATGGTTTCGGGGTTGTCGCTCTCGATCCGCCGGCATGCGACGTCGGAGAAACAGTTCAACTGCGGACCGAGGCCGGGTGGACCGAGACGCGGGTGATGAACATGCAACCGGTGGCGGTTGCCACGTCCCACGACGCAGACACTTCCACTGTCGTCATGATGACGCGGCTCGGACTGATGCGCCTGACCGAGGCACGGGCTGAGGAAGACGAAGGCGCCGGCTTGCTCGACCGCATCGATTTCAAGTCGCTGAGGGTGGCGCTGACGTCGCTTGGCCTCTCCGCTGGAGGCGCATTGGCGATGGCGGTGGGCATTGTCTTGGGCGGACTTTTCATGATCTGGGCGTTCGACCGCCCCGCTCTCCCTGACCAGGACTACCCCCTGTTCGCGCCCAGATTCCCCAGCACCAAGCCGCCAATCGAACTGCCGGAAATCATCGTGCCCCAGATCGAATTGGGCGAAACGGAGCACATGCGGCAGCAGATGCCGTCGCTGCGGCCGGCGTCGAAGTCGCCGCGCGAGTCATTCTCAACCGGCGACTCATTACGCGATCTGTTGCCAGACGTCTCGTGGCGCGATCTGCTGCCGCTCGACGCATCGTCCGACTCGCCGTCCGGGGCGGTTGTTCCGCCGAGCGTCGTTCGCGCGTCCCGTCCAGAGGCCTTGCTTGAGGACGAGGCCGTGCGACTGCTCGCACTCGAACCGGAACAACTGGCGCAATTGCGACGGTTGGCCGAGGAACAGCAGGCATGGGAGCGGCAACGGCAACAGGACGCGAGTACTGGAGGCGCAACAAGCGACCGGGCGACGGACCTTGAAATCGGTTTGCGCGCGCTCGCCGTTTTGAACGATCGGCAGCGCAATTCTTGGATGGCGATGCTGCGGAACCGCGACGCAGCCACGACGAAGACGGGTTCGCAGGAGCCGAGTCGCGACGCTCCGCAATCGGAGTATCGACCGTCCGCCCAATGAGTGCCCGGTCCGGGAATTAATCGCGCTGGACGATCATCGCCACGGCATTGCCGCCGCCCAAGCAAAGCGAAGCCAACCCGCGTTTGAGCCCCCGTTCGGCCAGCGCATAGAGCAGCGTGACGAGCACGCGGGCGCCGCTGGCCCCGATGGGGTGCCCGAGCGCGATGGCGCCGCCGTGGACGTTGGTCTTGGCCGGATCGGCTTCCAGCGGCCGCATGCACGCCAGGCACTGGGCTGCAAAGGCTTCGTTCAACTCGATCAGGTCGATGTCGGCCATCGTCAGTCCGGCCTTGGCCAACACGTTCTGCACGGCGCTGACCGGGGCGTAAAAGATCTCCTTGGGCGCCACGCCGCTCGTGGCCGTGGCCACGATGCGGGCTTTGAGCGGCGAGTTGCTCTGGCGGGCGATCTTCTCGGACACGACCGCAACTGCGGCCGCTCCGTCGCTGATCTGCGAAGCGTTTCCGGCGGTGACAGTTCCCTCGGCCCCGAACGAGGGGCGCAGTTTGGCGAGAATCTCGAGCGACGTGTCGGGTCGCGGACCTTCGTCCTGATGGACCAGCGACTCGCCCTTGCGCCCCGGCACCGTGACTGGCACAATCTCCTCGAGCGACTTGCCGGCGCGGGCGGCAGCGCGGCGATGACTCTCGACAGCGAACGCATCCTGGTCGGCGCGCGAGACGCCGCGGCTGGCCGCGATATAGTCGGCCTCGGCGCCCATGGCGATGTCTTCGAATGCGCACCACAATCCGTCGTGGAGCATGGAGTCGCGAATTTGCTGGTGGCCGAATTTCCAGCCCTGCCGCGCTCCGTCGATCAGAAACGGCGCCCGGCTCATGCTTTCCATGCCTCCGGCGATGATGACGTCGGCGTCTCCGGCACGGATGATCTGGTCGGCCAGCATGGCGGCCTTCAAGCCAGAGCCGCACATTTTGTTGATCGTCAGAGCGGCAATCGAGTCGGGGAGGCCGGCGAACAAGGCTGCCTGGCGCGCGGGCGCCTGGCCCAAGCCGGCCGCCAGCACGTTGCCCATGATGACTTCTTCAACCGCGTCGACCGGCAAACCGGCGCGGCGCAGCGTTTCGGCAATCGCGATGGCGCCCAATTTCGGAGCGGGCACGCCGGACAATGCGCCGGACAAGCGACCAATGGGAGTTCGACAACCTGCGATGAGATAGGACGCGCTCATGATCGTGATTCGCTACAAGACTTGCGAGGGGTGACCGGGTGCGGCGCAATCAGTGCCCATCAGGCAGTTTACCGTGCCATCGTGCAACTGGCCAGTCGTCGCAAGGCGGCAGGGCAATCGGTGATTGGCGCGCGGGGCGATTGCCTTTGACGCTTCAAGCAGTACGATAGCGTCGATGGCCGGCGGCAGCGTCGCTTGCCGGAGCCGTTTGCACTTCTCTCCACCAGGTGACCATGTACCCCGAGCGACTGATGGAACCGCAGGAAATCAAGAAAGCGATTCGCGAGCAGGCGCACGCCAATCGCAAAGCGCAGGAAAACAAGGACGAGCTGAGCCGGGTCATCTGCGAGAAATTCACTTCCCTGCCGGAGTATGCCGCGGCTGGGTGCGTGCTGGCCTATATCGACGTGCGGACCGAGGTTCGCACGCGACACTACCTTGCTACGTTGCTGGCCAGCGGCAAGCGGGTGGCTGTGCCTTATTGCGTCGACGACATTCTGCAACTGTTTCTCTTGGCAAGCATGGAAGAACTGTCGATCGGCATGTACAAGATCTTGGAACCGAAGCCCGAGCTGCGCGACCTGCCGGAAAAGCAGGTGGACGTGCGCGAAGTGGACTTGATCATGGTGCCCGGCGTGGCGTTCGACCGGCGGGGCGCCCGCATGGGTCACGGCTTCGGTTACTACGACAAGCTGTTAGAGCATGCTCGGCTGGAGACGCCGCTGGTGGCGCTGGCCTTCGAGTGCCAGTTGTTCCCGGAGATTCCCACGCAGCCGCACGATATTTTCATGGACAAGATCATCACCGAGCAGACGATCTTTGAAGGGAAGGGGCGGTAGTCGCGTGGCAAACACCAGTCGCGCCGAGGTGGAGGATACCTATGCCGAAGCCTTTCGCAGCATTTATGCCGAGTTTCTAATCACGGCCCGGGACCGCACGTGGCTCGATCACGCCGTGGCGGCCGCCATCGGCAACGCCTCGAGCACGATCATGTGCGATTGCGAAGCCGGGCTCGATCGCTACGTGGGACCGGGCGGCGACGAATCGTTTGCCACGCCCGACGGCCGTCCCGGCGCGATCGTTCAATTGCACGTGCCGCGTTTTCGCAAAGATCGCCGAGAGTCGCTCGAGCGTTCGCTGTTGGTGCGCATCAGCCAGAACGTGCTGACGTGCCCGACGACGGCCTGCTTCAATTTGTTGGTTACCGAGGACTACTACAAGCTGGGGCGCAAGCTGGCCTTCTTTGGCGATGGCCATCAATTTCGCGCGCGGCGTTTTGGTCGAGCCACGTGGGTGGTGCCGATCCTGGCCGGCGAGTTCGTGATCGATCGCCGTTTCGGCTTTCGCGACGGACTGATGGGCGGCAACTTGTGGTTCATGGGCCGCGATGAGAATTCCGCGCTGTTGGCGGCCGAGCGTGGACGTGACGCCGCGGCCGGCGTGCCTGGCGTCATCATGCCCTTTCCCGGCGGCGTGGCCGCCAGCGGGTCGAAAGCCGGCAGCCGCTATAAGTTTGCGATCGCCAGCACGTTCGCCGAGTTTTGTCCGACGCTGCGCGACAAGCTGGGCGAGCAAAGCCGCCTCCCTCCGGGTGTGCTCAGTGTCATGGAAATCATCATCAATGGTCGCGATTTGGAGAGCATCGCCCAGGCCACGCACCGGGCGATCGAGGCCGCCGTCGACACGCCGGGCCTGGTGCGCATTTCGGCCGGCAACTATGGCGGCCGGTTGGGCAAGAGCTTCATTTATCTGCACCCGCATCGACGCCCGCAATAAACCTCGACGTGGTCGACGAGGAGTCGGTTCGTGATTCAAGTCGTCGACTTTCACAAGACCTATCGCGATCTGGCGGCCGTGGCGGGGCTGTCGTTTGAGGTTGCCTCCGGCGCCGTGCTGGGACTGGTCGGTCCGAATGGGGCGGGCAAGACTACGACGCTCCGCACGCTCTCGGGCATCATTCCGCCCACGCGCGGCCGGCTAATCGTGGCGGGTTACGACATCGTGGCCGAACCGGTGCCGGCCAAGCGACGGCTGGCGTATGTCCCCGACGATCCGCGGCTGTTCGACGCCTTGACCGTGTGGGAACACTTCGAGTTCATCGCGTCGGCCTATGACGTGGCGGATTTCGAAGCCAAGGCCGAGGAATCGCTGGAGCAGTTCGAGTTGACGGAAAAGCGCGACACGATCACGCAGGAGCTATCGCGCGGCATGCGGCAGAAGGTGGCCGTGGCCTGTGCTTACTTGCACGATCCGCAAGTGATCCTGTTCGACGAGCCTTTGACCGGCTTGGATCCGCACGGCATTCGCACGCTGAAGGCCTCGATCAAGCAGCGCGCGGCGGCCGGAGCTGCGATCGTCGTCAGCTCGCACTTGCTTTCGCTGGTGGAGGATCTGTGCAGCGATCTGCTCATTTTGAGCAAAGGCCAGTCGCTGTTCCTGGGTCCGGTGGCCGAGGCCCGCGCCAAGTTTTCGGCGCTGGGGCAGGACGCGACCTTGGAAGAAGTATTCTTTCGGGCGCTCGAGGAGCAGCAACCATGAGGCGGCCGGGCCAGACAGCGAGGTCCTGGTGAATCGGGCTCTGTTCACGCTCATGAAGCTGCGCCTGCGCGGCGCGGGGCGCAAAGTCGCGCGGACGATGAAGCGGCCCAAAGGGGCCCTGTTGGTGTTGCTGAGCGTCGGACTGTTTGCGCTCATCGTGCTGCCTAGTCTGCTGGCGCCCCAACACGCGAAATTCGACGGTGGGCGTCCCTGGTTTCTCGATGCCGAGGCATTATTCGGCTTTTGGCTCGTGATGATGATCATGGGGCGCAGCGCCGGCACGATGGTGTTCACGCTGCCGGAGGTCGAATTCTTGTTTCCCGGGCCGTTTTCGCGCCGCGAGCTGTTGGCATACAAACTGGCGTTGAGCTCGCTTGCGCCATTGGGCACCGCGGTCATGATGGTGCTGTTTCTAGGGCGTTTCTCGCTGTGGTGGCCGGCGCTGGCGCTAGGCGTGTGGCTGTCGTTTGCTTTCATGCAAAACACGACGCTGCTGTTGCGGCTGATCGTGGACTGGATCATGGCCTTGCCTGCCGGCTGGCGGAGATTGCTCGCGGCCTTTGGTGTGAGCCTGCTCGCCGTCGGGCTTTGGCAGGCCCGACATGCGCTGCAGCAAGAGATGACCTGGACGCAACGCCTGGCGATCGTGGAATCGACGTGGCCATCGCGAGCCGTGTTGGCGCCGTTCGAGGCCTTCAGCCGCTTGCTCCAGGCGCAAACCGGCGCCGAACTCGCGCTGTGGCTCGCGATGGCGCTGGCCATCAATGCGGCGGTCGTGGTGCTGATTCTGTGGAGCGACACCAATTTTCTGGAGGCCAGCCTGGCAGCCAGCCAGAAGCGATACGAGATGCTGCAACGCGCCCGTCGCGGCGGCGGAATGCCGTCAATTGGCGTGCGCAGCAAGCCGCGCCTGGGGTTGCCGCGTTTTCCTCGCTTGGGCGGCGCCGGACCGATTGCGTGGCGCCAAGCTCTTGATTTGTTGCGCAATTCGGCGCGATTGTTGTTCGTGCTGCCGGCTGTGATTGCCATGGGGGCGCCCGCTGTCTTCGTGGGGCCGCACGGCCTGACCGTGTCCATCGTCGTGCTGACCTTCCTAGTGTCGTTCTTGATTTCGACCGTGATGCCGCTTGGGCTGCGCGCCGACTTGCACCATGTCGAAGCGCTCAAGGCTCTGCCGGTACGGCCCGCGCTGGTCGTGTGGGGATCAATCGCTTCGGCCGTGTTGTATCCCACGATCATCCAGATCGCCGTCTTGTTGTTATTGACGGCGATTTCGGGCCAGTGGCCGCTGGCGAGCACGTTGTCGGCTTGCTTCGTGCTGCCGTTGAATTTGTTGCTGGTGTCGGTCGACAGCGTCTTGGTTTTGATGTATCCGTCGACGCGACATTTCACGGCCGGCGATCCACTGGTTGGCGCGCGAATGGCGCTGGTTTTCATGGTCAAGTACTTGTATCTGGCGCTGGCCGCGATCGTGCCTGGACTGTGGGTCGTGGCCGTCGACCTCGCATTGGGTGATGCGATCGGCGTGATGGCCGCGGGCGCCTGGGTGGCAATGGTTGTCGAAGGCGCGCTGACGATCTGGCTGGCGAGTTGGTTGTTTGCGCGCTTCGATCCCAGCCTGGAGGACGCCGTCGAGCGCTAGGCGGACTCCAACCCGGCAGTGGTGGCGAAGGAGCCGGCCTCGGGTTAGCATGGAGGTTCCCCTCTCGTGGCTGGATCGCGGAACCGGTGAAAGGCCCTCGTCATGGCGGAAGCTGCCACCACGGCCAAGAAGATCATCGCCAACGTGGAAACAGCGATCGTCGGCAAACGATCGCAAATCTTGTTGTCCCTGGTCTCCTGGTTCTGCGAAGGGCACATCCTGTTGGAGGATGTGCCCGGTGTCGCCAAGACGATGCTGGCGCGGGCATTAGCCGCTAGCGTGGGTTGCTCGTTCCGCCGCATTCAGTGTACGCCCGATCTGCTGCCGACGGACGTCACCGGTGCATCGATCTTCAATCCCAAGACGACCGACTTCGAGTTTCGCGCCGGGCCGATCTTCGCACAAATCGTGCTGGCTGACGAAATCAACCGCGCCACGCCACGCACGCAGGCAGCGTTGTTGGAAGCCATGGCCGAAGCGCGCGTCACCGTCGACGGCACGACGCACACGCTGGAGCGGCCGTTCCTGGTGATTGGCACGCAAAACCCGGTCGACCATGAAGGCACGTTTCCGCTGCCCGAGGCGCAATTGGATCGGTTTCTGGTGCGATTCAGCCTGGGCTATCCGACGATGGACCAGGAACTGAAGATGCTGGAAATGCTGGAGCAGTCGCATCCCTTGGACAAGCTGGCGCCGGTGGTGTCGGCGGCCGATCTGATCGCCGCGCAACAGGCGGTGCGGCAGGTGCACGTCGATGAAAAAGTACGCCGCTACCTGATGCAACTGGTGCACGAGACGCGCGAGCACGACGAGTTGAGCTTGGGCGCCAGCCCGCGCGCGTCGCTGGCCTTGTTTCGCACCGGTCAGGCGATGGCGGCCATCCTGGGACGCAACTTCGTGCTGCCCGATGATGTAAAGCGCGTCGCGCCGGCGGTTTTGACGCACCGCTTGATCGTGCGGCCCGAGAGCCGGCTGCGGAAGGTGACTGCCGCGGCCATCGTCGACGAAATCCTGAGCGAAGTTCCCGTACCCACCATGTCGGCCGAGTCGCGAGCGTCATGAAGTGGTTTCTTGGCGCAGTAGTGCTGCTGGTCGTCGCCCTGGTGTTCAACCTGGGGCTCTTGGCCTATGCCATGTACGCGCTGTTGGGTGTGATGCTGGTGAGCCGGTTTCTGGCGCGGGCCTGGTCTGACAACCTGGACGCTACGCGCGAGTGCAATCGGCTGACAGCGAACGTGGGCGAGGACGTGGCCGTGGTGATCACGGTGGAAAACAAGGGCGTACTGCCGGTCGCCTGGCTGTTGTTGGAGGATTTGTTGCCCCGGCAGGCGGTGATTTACGATCCGCCCAGCTTGAAGGTCACCGGTCGCCGCCTGCAACTGGCCATGTTTGCGCGGCGCGGCCGCAAGACGATGCTCTACCAGGTGCGGTGCAATCGGCGCGGCTACTACCAGATCGGTCCGCTGGTGCTCGAGACGGGCGATGTCTTTGGTCTGCACCGTCGCTA
>JBBDYK010000277.1:0-13856 GCA_040901665.1 Pirellulales bacterium
GCGAAGCCTGCTCGGCCGCCCAGGCGACCGACGTGCCGTGGAAGCCGTAGCGACGGATCCCCCACTCCTCGCGCCAGCTCAGCGGCAGCGGGTACACAACCGCCTCGTCGGGCAGCGTTGCGTGGAACGCGGTGTCGAAGACGGCGACGTGCGGCGCGTCCGGCAGGACGTTGCGCGCGTGCTCGAGAGCGGCAAGGGCGGGCGCGTTGTGGAGCGGCGCGATCGCCTCGACGGCGCGGATCTCCGCCTCGACGGCGGCGTCGATCACCACGGGCTCGCGCAGGTGGGGGCCGCCGTGGACGATGCGGTGACCGACAGCGACGACTCGCTCGGGGTCGAGCGCAGCGAGCGAGGCGAGCGGCTCCGAGGCTCCGTCCTCGCCGACGATGCTCAGCTTGAGCGTCTCCGAGCCGGCGTTGACGACGAGGACGAGGCTCAGCCCGGCCACGTCCAGTCGCGGATCTCGGGCGGGTCGTCGCCGTGGGCCACGATGTACTCCCCGTGCTCGATCAGCTTGTCGCGGAGCTCCTGCTTCACATAGGCCGCCTTCGCTGCGAGTCCCGGCACCCGGTCGATCACGTCCTCGACGAGATGGAAGCGGTCGATGTCGTTGCGAACGGCCATGTCGAACGGGGTCGTGGTCGTGCCCTCCTCCTTGTAGCCGCGGACGTGGAGGTTGTCGTGGTTCGTGCGCCGATAGGTGAGACGGTGGATCAGCCACGGGTAACCGTGGAAGGCGAAGATGATCGGCTTGCCCGTAGTGAAGAGGACGTCGAAGTCCTTGTCCGGTAACCCGTGCGGATGCTCGCTCTGCGGCTGGAGCTTCATCAGGTCGACGACGTTGACGACCCGTACTTTCAGGTCGGGGAAGTAACCGCGGAGGAGCTCGACGGCGGCAAGCGTCTCGAGCGTCGGCACGTCGCCGCAACAGGCCATGACGACGTCCGGCTCGGCGCCGCGGTCGTTCGAAGCCCATTCCCAGATGCCGATGCCGGCCGCGCAGTGGTGAACGGCGGCGTCCAGATCGAGCCACTGCGGCGCCGGCTGCTTGCCGGCGACGATGACGTTGACGTAGTCGCGGCTGCGCAGGCAGTGGTCGATGACCGAGAGGAGCGTATTTGCGTCAGGCGGCAGGTAGACGCGGATCACCTCGGCCTTCTTGTTGACGACGTGGTCGATGAAGCCGGGATCCTGGTGCGTGAAGCCGTTGTGGTCCTGTCGCCATACGTGCGACGACAGCAAGTAGTTGAGCGAGGCGATCTTTCTCCGCCAGGGCAAGTCAAGCGTGACCTTCAACCACTTGGCGTGCTGGTTGAACATGGAATCGATGATGTGGATGAAGGCCTCGTAGCTGTTGAACAGCCCGTGCCGTCCGGTCAGCAGGTATCCCTCCAGCCAACCTTCGCACTGGTGTTCGCTGAGCACTTCCATCACGCGTCCGCTGGGGGCGAGAAACTCGTCGTTCTTCCTCGTCTGGGCTTCCCACTGCCGATTGGTCGTTTCAAAGACGGCGCCCAAGCGGTTCGACAACGTTTCGTCGGGTCCGAAGACGCGGAAGTTGTGTTGGTCGTCGTTCAACTTGATGACGTCGCGCAGGAACTGGCCCAGCACGGTCGTGTCGCCGGCCTCGACGCTGCCGGGCGAAGGCACCGTGACGGCGTAGTCGCGGAAGTCCGGCATGCGCAAGTCGCGCAACAGGATACCGCCATTGGCGTGCGGATTGGCGCCCATGCGCCGCGGCCCTTCGGGCGCCAGCTCGGCCAACTCGGCGCGAAATCGGCCGTGCTCGTCGAAGAGTTCGTCGGGTCGATACTCCTTCATCCAGTTTTCCAGTTGCGCCAGATGCTGGGGATTCGACTCCGAGACGGTCAGCGGCACCTGGTGCGCTCGAAAGGTGCCTTCGATCGGCAACCCGTCGACGAACTTGGGGCCCGTCCAGCCCTTGGGCGAATCGAGCACGATCATCGGCCAGCGCGGCCGCGTGGCGTTGCCTTGGCTGCGGGCGGCTTCTTGAATCTGCTTGATTTGATCGACGACCTTGTCGAGCGTAGCTGCCATGAGCTGATGCATTTCATCGGGATCGTCCCCGGCCACGAAGTGGGGTGTCCAGCCATAGCCGACGAGCAACTCTTCCAGCTCTTCACGACTGATGCGCGCCAGCACGGATGGATTCGCGATCTTGTATCCGTTGAGGTGCAGGATCGGCAGCACGGCGCCGTCGGTGATCGGATCGAGGAACTTGTTGGAATGCCAGGCCGTGGCGAGCGGCCCGGTTTCGGCTTCGCCATCTCCGATGATGCAAGCGACGACAAGTTCTGGATTATCGAACGCGGCGCCGAACGCGTGGCTGAGCGAATAACCCAGCTCGCCCCCCTCGTGAATCGAGCCCGGACACTCGGGCGAGACGTGGCTGGGAATGCCACCGGGAAAGGAGAACTGTTTGAAGAGCTGCTTCAGGCCGCCCTCGTCCTGCGTGATGTTGGGATAGATCTCGCTATAGGTCCCTTCCAGGTACGTGTTGGCCACGAGCGCCGGGCCACCGTGTCCCGGCCCGGCGATGTAGATCGTGTCCAGGTCGAATTCCTTGATGACGCGGTTCAGGTGCGCGTAGATGAAGTTCTGACCCGGCGTGGTGCCCCAATGGCCGAGCAAGCGCGGCTTGATGTGTTCCAGCTTCAGAGGCTCTCGCAGCAAGGGGTTGTCGCGCAGATAAATCTGGCCGACCGACAGATAGTTCGCCGCCCGCCAGTAGGCGTCGATCTTCTGCAGTTGCTGCGAGGAAAGGGGCTTTTCCGTTGCGCTCATCAATTGCGTGGTCATGGCATTATTCTCCAATTGGGAGGCCAAGTATTCGGCAGACTGTTTTGGCGATCATCCATTGCTCGTCGGTGCGAATCATCCGCACGGCAACTCGGCTGGCATCGCTGGAAATAATTGGTGCGTGGGCCGCGTTGCGACGGTCATCGATGTCGATCCCCAGGAAATTCATGCCGTCGCAGATGCGGGCTCGGACGACGTCCGCATTCTCGCCAATGCCGCCGGCGAAGACCAGCGTGTCCAGCCCGCCCAACGCTGCCGCGAATGCGCCGATCCATTTCTTCACCTGATAGCAAAACACTGTCACGGCTTCCGAGGCGCGAACGTCGTCGTCTTCGCGCGCCAGCAACTCACGCATGTCGGAGCTTGTTTCCGACATGCCCAGCAAGCCGGATTGGCGATTGATCAGATCGTTGAATTGTGCGGGCGTCATCGCGTCCGCCTGCATCAGGTACCATGCGACGCCGGGATCCAAGTCGCCGGATCGAGTGCCCATCGGCACGCCGCCGGCGGGAGTGAAGCCCATGCTGGTGTCGATGCTACGGCCGTCGCGCACCGCGGCCAGGCTCGCGCCGTTGCCCAGATGCGCCAGAATCACACGGCCACCCGCGGCTTCCGCGCCCGCATCCCGAGCGAGTTGCTCCATCAGATAGGCGTACGATATGCCATGAAACCCATAGCGCTGGATGCCGGCGGCGGCGAAGCGACGCGGAATGGCCAACAGCGACGCGACGCGCGGCATCGTGCGATGAAAGGCCGTGTCAAAGCAAGCCATTTGGGGTAGCATTGGCTGGCGCTGGCGGAATGCCTCGATCAAGGCGATCTCGCCCGGCAAGTGATCGGGGTCGTAGGTGGCAATGCGCCGCAACTCAGCAATCAATTCGGGAGTCACGCGCTCGGGCTGGACGAATTGCATGCCGTGGACCACGCGGTGGCCGACCGCGGCGAGCGAGCCGAGCCCAATCTGCTCGTCCAACCAATCGAGTAAAAAAGCGCCGGCGGCACTATAGTCCTTGACGTCAATGTCGCGCGTACTGTGCTGGCTCTTTGCCGGATCGCTGTACGTCAGTTGCGCCGCCGGCGAGCTAATGCGGTCAATACTCCCGTGCGATCTGCGCTCGATCGACTCGCCCACGTGATAAACGGCGAACTTGATGCTCGACGAACCGCCGTTGATCGAAAGCACGACGGCTCGATCCGATTTGGCCGTCGTGTTTGACATGCTGCATCCTTCAAACCGATCAAGGCCCGCTCGCCGCGGGCTAGTTCGTAGCGAAACTTTCCAAGGATACCGCAAAAATCGTTCCCGCCCGAATGGGAGTTGCCTGCCGAGCGGGTTCTGTCGGTCCCCGGCAATGCCGTTGTTCCACGGCCGGAAAAGCCGCCGCCGCTTGCATCCAGCGGATGACGGCTACCGCGATTGTGAGGACTGGTTTCGAAGTCGCAGCAGAACAATCCTAAAATGCCGATTCTGCCCAATGTCCGCTAGCATCGGCACAAACTTTGTCCTCACATGTCAGCGCTGCGCAAGTCATTAGTGCCCCGCTACTCGGACGCCAGGCGATATCCGATTCCCGGCTCGGTCAACAGATAGCGCGGACGGGACGGATCGGTTTCGATCTTACGGCGGAGGTGCGCCATGTAGACGCGGAGGTAGTGCGTTTCGAAGACGCTGTCGGGCCCCCAGACTTCCTTGAGAAGTTGCCGGTGCGTGACGAGCTTGCCGCCGTGCCGAATGAGGGTCGTCAAAAGCCGATGCTCGATCGGAGTTAGATGGAGCTCGCGATCGCCGATGAAGACCTGGCGCCGGGAGAAGTCGACGCGCAGTTCGTCCAGCACGAAGGGCGACGCGTCCGGTTCCAATGACTCGTCCGGTAAGCGCCGCAGGGCCACTCGAATGCGCGCCAACAATTCGCCGACTCCAAACGGCTTGGTCAGGTAATCATCCGCGCCGCCATCGAGCGCCTTGATCTTGTCCGCCTCGTTGCCGCGAGCGGATAAGACAATGATCGGTACCTTCGACCAGGCCCGCAGCTTGTGGATGACCGACAGCCCATCCACGTCGGGCAAGCCGAGATCCAAGAGGACGACGGCCGGATTTTCATCGGCCGCTTTTTTCAGACCGTCGTCGCCGGTTGACGACTCCAGCATGCGATATCCGCTGTTGAGCAGCGTAGCGCGTAAGAATCTGCGAATCTCGGGCTCGTCCTCGATCACGAGGATTTTGGGAACCAGCCCGTCGTCGTGCTCTTTGCTCATGGATCGGTGTGGAAGACCGCGAGGCGCCGGACCGCTCGGTGGTCATGCTTCCGTCATCTGCGACGCGTCAACCTCTCGAGGTGGCTTGCCATCCGCGACGAACTCCAGGCGAAATATCGCGCCGCCGCCATCGCGATTGCGGGCGCTAATTCGGCCCCCGTGGGCTTCCATGATGGCACGGCATATTGCCAAACCGAGTCCGGCCCCGCGGGAATCGGACTTGGCGCCGTGACCACGTTGAAATCGCTCGAACACGCGATCCTCGTCGCCGGCGCGCAGGCCGGGGCCGCGGTCCGCGACTTCGATGACCGTCTTACGCCCATCGAAGCAGGCGTTGATTTCAATCGGCGTGCCGGCAGGCGTGTAGCGGCTGGCGTTGTCCAACAAGTTCACGATCGCTTGTTCGACCAGCACCGCGTCGACATGCGCCAGCGTCACTTCCGCGGGTAAATGCACCGTCACGGGACGGCCAGTCAGAGTGCGCTCCAGCCGCCGTAGCGCCGAGCCGATGAACTCCTCGACCGGCTGCCACTCTTTCTTGAGAACCGGCCTCTCGGACGACGATAGCTGTGTCATGCGCAGAATGTTTTCGACCAGGCGCGACAGATGATCGGATTCCGCGAAGATAGTTTCCAGCAGCTCGCGCTTGGTCGGCTCGCTCAGGGACGTGTTGCCGTGCAGCAGGCTGCTGGACGCGCCGACGATCACGGCCAACGGCGTGCGCAAGTCGTGCGAGATGGATGAAAGAAGAGTGCTACGGATCCGTTCGGTTTCAGCCTGGATATGCGCGTTGTCCGATTCGAGCGTGAGCCGATCTCGCTCGATCGCCAGGGCAACTTGCGTCGAGTAGTTTTCCAGGATTTGTCGGTACTCGGGCAGCAGAAGCTTTTCGGCGTCCGCATGCCGAACCGCCAAGACGCCCACGGTCCCGTTGGGAGATTGCAGTGGCAGATAGAGCGCCTGAGCGGAGGGCAGCGTGTCGGTGCCTCGCCCAGCCGGATGGCCATGGTCGAACACCCATTGGGCGACGGCGATCTCGGCGGTATTGGCCGCGAAGGCGACCCGATGATCGAGAATCGGTCGCAATTGGCCGCTGCGCGGCAGGAAGACGGCTGCCTCGCCTCCAAGAAACTCCGAGATGGCGCGTTCCGTTTCGGCGGCGATGAAGTCCTCGCCGATGATGCCGGTCAGTTTTCGACCGAGCCGATACAGGGCCTCGATGCGCCGCTCGTTGCGCATGGCGGACTCAGCCTGCCTGCGCACTCGGCCCGTGAGAGCCGCAATGCTGAGGCCGACGAGCAACATCACGCCAAAGGTAATGAAGTACTGCGTATCGGCGACGACAAGCGTGTAGTACGGTTCGGTAAACATCACGTCGAACAGCACAACCGCCAGGATCGACGCGCCGATCGAGGGTCCCCGACCATAACGGTAGGCCACGAGCATCACGCCCAATAGATAGGTCATCACCAGATTGGCCTCGGTCAGACCAACCCAATCCCACAACATCGCCACGGCCGTGCACGCGGCCAGCACGACGCCTGTTTCCATCCACGCCCGCCAGTGAAACGCGGAGCGCGACGGCGCATGCGTGGTGGCGTGCGGTAGCGACTCAGCGACTCCATGAATGACGTAGACGTCGATGTCGCCGCTCTCGCGAATGAGCTTGTCCGCGGGCGATTGTCGCCGCCGGAACCAATTGGGCGCCAACTCCGATTTGCCGACAACGATCTTGGTCACGTTGCGCTGTTGGGCATAGTCGATCGTCTCGGCCACCAGATCTTCACCGCTCAGCGTGGCGGTTTCCGCGCCCAACCGCTCGGCCAGCCGCAGATGCGCGAGCAGCCGCCCACGATCGTCCGTCGCCATTTCGCCGCTGCGCGCCGTTTCCACATTGATGGCGATCCAGTCGGCCCCCAGCGAGTCGGCAAGTCGCTTGGCGGCGCGAATCAGCCGGGCGGAAGTCGGACTGGCGCTGACGCACACCAACAGCCGCTCGCGCGTGGCCCAAACATCGCGGCGGGCTCGACCGAGCCGGGCCGTTTGCACGTCGGCGTGCACCCGCTCCGCCGTGCGGCGCAGGGCCAGCTCGCGCAGCGCCACCAGGTTTTCCTTGCGGAAGAAATTCTCCAGTGCCCGCGCCGCTTGCGATGGAACGTAAACCTTGCCCTGTGCCAATCGTTCCAGTAGATCCTCCGGCGGCAGGTCGATCAGCGTCAGCTCATCGGCCCGATTGAAGACGTCGTCGGGCACGGTCTCGCGCATGATGACGCCGCTGATTTGGGCGATGATGTCATTGAGCGACTCGACGTGCTGCACGTTGCAGGTGGAATCGACGTTGATGCCGGCCTCCAGCAATTCCTCGACGTCTTGCCACCGCTTGACGTGCCGCAGCGATGGCGCGTTCGAGTGAGCCAACTCGTCAACGAGAATCAATTCCGGCTTGCGGGCCAAGGCCCCGTCCAGATCGAACTCGCGCACCGTCGTGCCGCGATAGGGTACGCCCAAGGTCGGCAATTGTTCCAAGCCCTCGAGCAGTTTTTCGGTCTCTACCCTGCCGTGCGGCTCGACGTAACCGGCCACGACGTCAACCCCAGCGGCCTGCTCGGCGCGTGCATCGAGCAGCATGGCATACGTCTTTCCTACGCCCGCGGAATAGCCGAAGAAGATCTTCAGGCGGCCACGCTTGACGTTGCCGGGCACTTGCGCCTCGCCCTCGCTTTTGAGCCGGGCGAGCATCTGTTCGGGCGTGGGACGGTCGTCGGGAATCATTGCGTTGTCGCAGGCTATTTAGTCAATCGATCGAGCGCCACGTTCAGTTCCAGGACGTTAATAATTGGCTCTCCCCCGAACGCCACGAGCGTCGGGCCATCGGTATGCTCGTGAATAAGCTTCTCGACGGCCTCCGCAGGCAGGCTGCGTGCACCCGCGACGCGCGGCACTTGCAGTTCGGCGGCGGCCAGGGAGATGTGCGGGTCCATTCCGCCGCCGGACGCGGCCACCAAATCCGCGGGCACAAGCTGTCCCGCGGGCAGCGCTAGTTGTCCGATGATTTCCTTGGCTCGATCGGCAAGTTTCGGATTCGTCGGGGACAAGTTGCTGCCGGCGGTGGCGCTGGCATTATAGTCGCATGCCGATGGTCGCGGCCAGAAGTACTCGGGGCGCGTGAACTTCTGAGCCAGCAGGCGTGAGCCGACGATCGTGCCATCGTCGGCGCGGATCAGGCTCCCCACTCGTTCTGCCGGCGCTGCAACCGCCGCGAATCCCAGCATGACCGCCGGATAAGCCGCCGAGCAGACGAGAATGCTCAACAGGAACAACCGCAGTGAAATGATGATGTCGCTCATGACGATACTCGTTTGGTCGGAATAATGGAAAAGTCTACGCCAATCCAATGGCGACGAGAACAACGTCAATCAACTTGATACCGACAAATGGGATCACGAGTCCGCCGAGCCCGTAAATCAGCAGATTGCGCCGCAATAACGCATCGGCGCCAACGGCGCGATACTGCACTCCGCGAATGGCCAGGGGAATCAAGCACGGGATGACGATCGCGTTGAAGATCACAGCCGAAAGAATCGCGCTTTGGGGTGTCGCCAATTGCATCACGTTCAGCACGGCGAGCTCCGGCATGGCGATCATGAAGATCGCCGGGATGATCGCAAAGTACTTGGCCACGTCGTTGGCAACGCTGAACGTCGTGAGCGCGCCGCGGGTCATCAACATTTGCTTGCCCACCGAAACGACGTCGATCAGCTTGGTGGGATTCGAGTCGAGATCCACCATGTTGCCGGCTTCCTTGGCGGCTTGCGTGCCGGTGTTCATGGCCACGGCGACGTCTGCTTGCGCTAGCGCTGGCGCATCGTTCGTGCCGTCGCCGGTCATGGCTACCAGGTGCCCTTCGGCCTGATGCTTGCGGATGAGCTCGAGCTTTGCCTCGGGAGTCGCCTCGGCCAGGAAGTCGTCGACACCGGCCTCGGCCGCAATGGCGGCGGCCGTTTTCGGATTGTCGCCCGTGATCATCACGGTTTTGATTCCCATTCTGCGCAATTCGATGAACCGCTCCTTGATTCCACCTTTGACGACGTCCTTCAGATAGATCGTTCCCAGCACGCGTTCGCCTTCCGCGACGACCAAGGGCGTTCCGCCCGCGCGAGCGATCGTGTCCACGTCGTTGGCAACCTGCTCGGGAAACGAGCCCCCCTGCTCGGCAACGAACTTTCCAATGGCATCGGCCGCGCCTTTGCGAATGCGACGCTGGCCCAGGTTGATGCCGCTCATGCGGGTGCGGGCCGTGAAATTCACGAATTCGGCGCGATCTTGCTCCAGCTCGCGGCCGCGAATGTTGAATTTCTCCTTGGCCAACACGACGATGCTGCGTCCCTCGGGCGTCTCGTCGGCGAGCGAGGCCAGTTGTGCCGCGTCGGCCAACTGCCTGTCGTCGACTCCCGGCGCCGGCCGGAATTCGCTAGCCTGGCGATTGCCCAGCGTGATGGTGCCGGTCTTGTCCAACAGCAACACGTCGACGTCGCCGGCCGCTTCGACCGCGCGGCCCGACATGGCCATCACGTTGGCGCGGCTCAGTCGGGCCATACCCGCAATGCCAATGGCCGCCAGCAGAGCGCCGATCGTGGTGGGAATCAGGCACACCAGCAGTGCCACCAAAGTCGGCACGTCGATCGTCACGTCGAAGTAGCGGGCAATGGGGTACAACGTCGCGCAAACCATCAAGAAGACCAGGGTCAGTCCCGCCAGCACCACGGTCAACGCGATTTCGTTGGGGGTCTTTTGCCGCACGGCCCCTTCCACCAGCGCGATCATGCGATCGAGAAAGCTTTCGCCCGGTTTGGCGGTGACGCGAATGACGAGGCGATCCGAAAGCACCCGCGTGCCGCCAGTGACCGCCGAGCGATCGCCGCCGCTCTCGCGAATGACCGGGGCGCTTTCGCCCGTGATGGCCGATTCGTCCACCGATGCAACACCTTCGATGACCTCGCCATCAGCAGGGATCGTTTCGTTGGTATTTACGACAACGACGTCGCCGTTGTGCAATTGCGAAGCCTCCACGTCTTCGACCCGTCGACCGTTGGAATTGACGAGGCGGTGAGCCGTGACATCCTGCCGCGCTCTGCGCAGGGCTGCCGCTTGGGCTCGCCCGCGGGCTTCGGCCACGGCTTCGGCAAAGTTGGCGAACCAAACGGTCAGCCACAGCCACACGGAGACGTGGAAGAAGTAGCCCACGGATTCCTGCGAGGAAAGCACTGCCGAGATCGTCACCAGCGTCGTGAGCAGCGCGCCCAACTCCGCCACGAACATCACCGGATTGCGGACCATCGTCCGCGGGTCCAGCATCTTGACGGCCTGCACCATGGATGGCGCGAGCATCTGGAGGGTAAACTGCGATTTCTGTTTGCGCAGACTTGAGCTACTGGCCGAGGCAGCAACCGGAATCGTTTCGACTTGCATGTCAAGCATTCCCTTTGCGAGATTATCAGCGTCGGCGCTAACCGATGCGCAGTTGCTCGGCGATGGGACCAAGGATGGCGATCGGCAGGAACAACAGAGCTCCGACGATGAGGATGGTTCCGACGAGCACGACGCCGAACAGTAATGTGTCGGTGCGGAATGTTCCGGACGTCTCGGGTGTCGCTCGCTTGGCCGCCAGCGACCCGGCGATCGCCAAGGGGGCGATGATGGGGATGAAACGGGCCAGCAGCATGACCAACCCCGTCGCGACGTTCCAGGGCACGGTGTTGTCGCCCAGGCCTTCGAAACCCGAGCCGTTGTTGGCCGCCGCAGAGCTGAACTCGTAGCAGATCTCGCTGAAGCCATGGCTGCCAGGGTTGTTCGTGGTGCCCGCGCCCCAGGGCGTCGTGGCAAACAGCGCCGTGCCACCCAGGATGAAAAACGGATGCGCTAAAAGAGCAATGAACACAAGTTTCATTTCCCTGGTTTCGAGCTTGCGCGCGAGATACTCCGGCGTCCGTCCGACCATCATTCCCGACAAGAACACGGCCGTCAGGATGTATAGCAACATGTTGATGAACCCGACGCCCACGCCGCCGAAGATGCAATTCAGCCACATGCCGGCCATCGGCAGCAGCCCGGTGAGCGGATTGAGGCTGTCGTGCATGGCGTTAACGCTGCCGTTGCTGGTAACTGTGGTCGAAACGGCCCACGTCGCGCCGGCAGTCGACCCGAAACGCAGCTCTTTGCCTTCCAAGTTCATGGATTCTTCGATGGGCAATTCAGCCAGCGCGGCGGCAGGCTGGGTCTCGAACAAAACGGCCGAGGTCAGGAAACTCAGGTACAGCACGAGCATCACGCCAAACACGACAGCCGCGTGCCGGATTCGATCCGTGATCCGACCGAACATCCACACGGTGCCCATTGGGATGAGGATGATCGCCATGTTGCACAACACGTTCGACCAGAACGTGGGATTCTCGAACGGATGCGTGCCGTTCGGCCCGAACCATCCACCGCCATTCGAGCCAAGCTGCTTGATTGCGACAAACGCCGCCACGGGCCCGCGTGCAATCGTTTGCGTAACGCCTTCCAACGTCGTGGCTACGGCAGAGCCTTCCAGCGTCATGGGCATGCCGCAGAGGATCAACAGCGAAGCCCAAACAAGCGCCATCGGCAGCAGGATCAATCCAGTGGCCCGCCACAGATCTTGAAAGAAATTTCCTAAGTTCGTGCGGCCAGCCAGACCGCGACTGAGCGCGGCGACGGCAGCGATGCCACAGGCGGCGCTGACGAATTGCAGCCACATTAGGGCGAACAATTGTGAGAAATAGCTCAGCGAAGCTTCACCGGAGTAGTGCTGCAGATTCGTGTTGCTGGTAAAGCTGGCCGCGGTGTTGAAAGCCAGGCTTGGTTCGAGCGCTTCCTTGCCTTCGGGATTGAGCGGCAACCACTGCTGGGTGGTCAGCACCACATACACGAACAGGAACATCACGACGTTGAACACCAGCAGGGAGATGCAGTACTGTTTCCAGTTCTGACCGCGACCGGCGCCCTGCCCGAGGATGGCGACGCAAATGGTCTCGTACCGCAGGCGGTTTGGACCGGGTGCGGCCGGATCCATCGCCCAGCGCATATACCGCCCCAAAGGCCAGGCCAGCGCCACGGTAGCACCGATGACGATCGCAGGAATCCAGAATCCAAGCATTGTTTCTCGTCCTTGTCTAAAACCGCTCCGGCCGAATCATCGCGTAACACAAATAGCCGAAGGCCAAGATCGTGGTCACGATCACACAAGCGTTTACAAAGTACTCCATGGAGATCCTCCTCAAAGGCGATCGCAGGCCCAAGTGAAACCAAACATCGCCGCGAACGCGGCCAGGCCGACCAACAGCATCAAAACCCACATGACTTGGGACTCCTATCAGGTGTCGTCCGGATACTTCATTCCGTCGGATGCGATTCTATCGCCGCTCGCGCTAAAACTGCGTCAAATGTACGTTACCCGGCGCAGCGCAATGCGGCGCGCACCCGGAAGTCCGGAACTGGCACTGCGTTGCACCGGTGGCGAATACACGAGAGTTGGCCACTGCTTGAGCCAACCGGGTCTGCAGTGATCGGCAATTCACGCATCTGGCCGTGAGCACGGCCTCCGCGGCTTGTCATCCGCGCATCGCGACGAGCACGGCAGAGTTTTTGTACGATTTTAGCGCGCGGCTTTTAGCGCCGTTTTTGCGAGCCGGCCTATAACATTGCGTCGGGACGGACAGAGCCGCGCTTTGGCGATGCACCGAACGGTTCAATGCGGGGCGACCCTGGAGACGAGTCAAATGGCAATGGTTTACCACATCCAGTTTGTCGGGGGGCCCTGGGATGGCATGGATCTGAAGGCCTCCGGCTTGGCGATTCCAGAGCGGCGAAAGCTCGACCTGCCAGCCCGTCCTGGTGCTGACGTAGGACTTTCCGGCCTTTGAAGAATGGGGCACTCCAGCATCGAACCACCGGGCGGACCAAGTCCATCATCGCGGGCGGGCAACGGTTACCGATCGGCTGCGACACTTCTGCGAAGCATTCGTCGTGTGGCTGTTGGCGCCCGTCGACTATCCGCTTGACATTCCTAGGCTGCATTGACGCGCTTCACTCGCATCGCAGCCCCGACCGACGCCCTGAACGGCGCGCTTGGGATGACGCCGATTGCCGCGCTGTGAGTTGTCGCCCGGCGCCACTCGCCTTGTCGCTGCTTGGAAATTTGGCTATAATCCTCGGATGATGTGGCGTACGCGGTGCATTCACAACTGGTTGTCGCTGAACGAAGTAGGTGTTGACCGTCCGACGGGCAGCCCGACTGCGACAAAGTATGGTTTCACTGCCGCTGTGGCCCCACCTCTCGGCCAATCGTGCCCGGGAAATGGCGCTCTGACGCCGCCCTGATCCTACCTCAGCCAGTCCCGTCGGTCTCGATTGGCTCGCCAATCTCAATCGGCCTCTCGGCCTAGAGATTGGCAAACCTGATTTCCCGGGTCGGTTGCACGCGGTCGAGTCGGCCGCCAGTTTGCCAATGTCCAAGTAGCGACTTATTCATAGCACCGGAACCTTCGCAAATGTCCAACGGAACCACGACCGCATCAGTCGCGGACCCCATCATCGTGCGCGAGACCGCCAGGCGGCGCACCTTCGCGATCATTTCGCACCCGGACGCGGGCAAGACCACTCTGACCGAGAAGCTGTTGCTCTATGGCGGCTGCGTTGACGTGGCAGGCGCAGTCCGCGGCCGCAAAACGCAACGGGCGGCCACCTCGGACTGGATGGAA
>JBBDYK010000277.1:13866-15809 GCA_040901665.1 Pirellulales bacterium
AAAAACAGCGCGGCATCTCCGTCAGCTCGACCGTGCTGTCCTTCGAGTTTGACGGCTTTCACGTCAACCTGCTCGATACGCCAGGGCACCAGGACTTTAGCGAAGATACCTATCGCACGTTGATGGCCGCCGATTGCGCCGTAATGGTGATCGATCTGGCCAAGGGCATCGAGCAACAAACCGAAAAGCTGTTTCGCGTGTGCGCCTTGCGCGGAATTCCGGTAATCACCTTCGTCAACAAGGTCGACCGCGCAGGACAGGAGCCGTTGGCCATCCTGGCCGAAATCGAATCCAAGCTGGGGATCGAAGCCATCCCGCTGAATTGGCCGATCGGAATGGGTCGCGATTTCGTGGGCGTCGTCGACTTGCCAAGCCGAATGGCACAACTGTTCGACGATCGCCGCGGCGACCGTCGCGTGGCATTTCGCAGCCAATCGCTCGACGCGTTGAGCGATGACGACGTGACGGACACAGTGCGCCAGCGCACCAGAGATGAGGTGCATTTGTTGGAAGCGGCCGGCGCGCCATTCGATTCCCATCGCTTTCTGGAGGGAGCCATCACGCCCGTGTTCTTCGGCAGCGCGCTGACCAACTTCGGCGTCGAGCACTTCTTGCAAGGGTTCCTGCGGCTGTGCCCGCCGCCGACAGATCGCCCGAGCGACCGTGGTTTGATTTCGGCGACATGCAGCGAATTCTCGGGTTTCGTGTTCAAGATTCAGGCCAATCTGGATCCCCGGCATCGCGACCGCGTGGCGTTCGTCCGCGTGTGTTCCGGTCGATTTCAGCGCGAAATGGAGGTGCTGCACCCGCGCAGCGGCAAGAAGCTGCGACTGAACCGCGCGCATCGCGTGTTCGGACAGGACCGCGAGACCGTGGAAGAGGCGTTTCCCGGCGATATCGTGGGACTTGTCAACCCGGGAGAGTTTCGCCTGGGAGACACGCTCTGCCAGCGGCAGCCGTTCCACTTCGATGCCTTGCCGCAATTCTCGCCCGAGCATTTCGCGGTCATACGTTGTCGCGACACCGCGCGGCGCAAGCAATTCGAGCGCGGATTGCAGCAGTTGATCGAGGAAGGGGCCGTGCAGATGTTTCACGAGCCGCACGCCAGGCGTCGCGAACCGATTCTAGGCGCCGTAGGAGAGCTGCAATTCGACGTCGTGCGGTTTCGCTTGGAAAGCGAATACAACACTGAAACGCTCATCGAGCGATTGCCATTCGAGCTGGCGCGGTGGATCGATCTGCCGCCCGACGAACTGCGTGCCTTGCAGTTGCCATATGGCTCCGCCATCGTCGAAGACCAGCACGCGCACGCGGCAATCTTGTTCAAGTCGCGCTGGGAGGCAGAGTATTACCAACGGCAGAACCCTAACCTGAATTTGGCGACGATGCGCACCGACTCCGGCTCGCACGAGCGCCAGCGGAGTTAGCAGTTGAAGTAATTGACGTACCGCTAGACCCGCAAAGGTTGTCGGGTAATCAGCGTTGCGGCCGAACCGGAGGCAACCGTGAAACTTGCCGGGCAACGAGAGAGACTCTTCGATGGCGCCTGCTCGCTCTGTCGCGCGGAGCAGGAGTTTGCGGTGATCGCGGGGTCCGATACGCGCCGCTACTATCATTGCGATGCGTGCTCGTTGATCTTCGTCGATCCGCGCGACTATCTTTCGCCGCCGGAACAGATTGCCCGCTATCGCACGCATCAGAACAGCATTCACAGCGCCGGCTACGTGGCCTTTCTGCGACGCATCGTCGACCCGATGCTGCCGTACCTGGACACATCGATGCGCGGGCTGGACTTTGGCTGTGGACCCGGACCGACGCTGTCACTGCTAGTCGAGCGACAGGGCATCGCGTGCGCCAACTACGACCCGTTTTTTGCACCGAACGAATTGCAACCGCCCTACGACTTCATCTTTGCGACGGAATGCTTCGAGCACTTTACCGAT
>JBBDYK010000278.1:0-15787 GCA_040901665.1 Pirellulales bacterium
TCGCAGAATAACGACTTACGTCGCTATTCTGTCATCGCATCCGTGCGATGTCGCATTCTGTTGAATTCTTCAACAGACTGCTAGGCGACCAGATCGGCAGCGCTATACCAACTATGCGTCAGATCTCGCATGATCAGCGCGTGATCAAACTCGGCCGAGCCGGGTGGGAACTGCGCTGCATTTGCAAAGAAGCTGGAATGGACGCTACGAATTGCCAGCGGCAGCACTTGCCACCTCGCTATTTCGAGTAACATGCCATCGAAGCGACAGGGATTGCGTGTCGGCGAGTAACCCAACGAACCAGCGGCGAAGAATCGAGAGGCTTCCGCGACGGATCCAAAGATCGACGATTTCGGTAGTTCGGTCGCCGTCGATCCCAGTAGCTCAACGGCAACCTTGCCGTCCAGTGATCGCATGCGAAAGTCGATCTCTTCGCGGGCCTCGCGAATAGTGAACCTGGCCCGCTGATGCTCGCCAGGAAACAGGCGTCCACCAACCCAGTGATTCAAGAGCGAGTTGGTGTCTCGGCGTGGAATGAACACGCCCTCTCGCAATTCGCCCCGTTCGTCGTTCCAGGTCACTGCCACTCGGTGCGCCGCGTTCTCGCTGTGTAGACCGAACATTGCGGGCAAGGACTTCGGCCGCACTTGCTCCAAGCGAATCAGGCAAATACCAGCAATCGCATGGCCTTCGTATAACTTCGGCTTGAAGCGGACAGGTATCAGACGTTGGATCACGTCAGGATCGACCCGATAGTTAACGAGAATTCGCCGACGGATGATCCCTTGCAACGCGGGCACTCGCATGGCGATTATTCTCGGTTTTCGATGGAAGAGAGCGGGGCAGTTTGCAGTCTTGCCACGACGTAAACCGTACTCGCCGCGGGCCCTTAACGCCCTAAAACCCATCCGCCGAGAACAAATAGTTGCGGGGTGGCTGGGTGTCGAACTCAGAGATGGCCATATTCTGGCGTTCGACCACGACTCCGCCGGACCCGCGCTGTTCGCTTCGCTCGAACTGTTGCAACAGCGGCACGCCGTCGACGTTGAGCGTGTAACTGAGTGACCCGCTGTAGGTTACCTGGCGGTCGAATTCGCCGGCGGTCCGCGTGAACGAGCGCAACGCGTAACCCTCGGTGGGCGAGATCAACAGCGTGCCATTCCAGGGACCGTACTGCCCGTCGGGGTCGACTTGCTGGATGTACTTGATCTGGATCATGGGCTCGCCGTCGCGTTTGCCCTTCTTGAAACTGGTGATTCTCACGTCGCCGCTTTGCAGCATGGTGAGAATGGTGCCCTGCGTGCCCATCGTGTACGGGAATGAAATGGGGCACAGCTCTTTGATGCTGGTGTTGGCCTGGCTGTAGCCGTCTTCATCGAAGGGCTGATTGGCAACTTCGCCGTTGTCACGCCGATAGGCTTGCATCGAGGCGCCCGGCATAGCCAGAAAGATGTCGGTGCCGCCGACGGTGGCGCCCATGCCCTTTTGCGCCGTCACGCGCGCGTCGATGCGCGAGGTGTTGCCGGCCAGTCGCAGCGTGAAGCGCCGGTCGATCGAGCGGCCTTTCGTGGGGTATTCGCTTTGCAGCGTGCCTTGCACGGTGCCCTGCGAATAGGCCATGCGCATGGCTTCCAGCGCCGGACCGTAGGCAGCGACGAACTCCGCCGGCATTTTTTGCGCCAGCGCGTGGTTGCCACTCCACACAAGCACTCCGACCGCGACCAGCACCAATCTACGAATCGATTGCCCACGCATGTGAATCACTCCCGAACGGACCCGTGCAACACCCGGCAATTCCGGAGATCAGTTTCCAACACCAACGACGTCCTCGCTCATTACAAAGTTAGATCAGAGCCGCGGGCCGAGCGCCTTGTGCCGTTTTGCCGATGCCCGAACAGATTTCGCGCAATGATTGTCGGCCGAGGCGATGATCGAGACGTCAGCGCGTCACAACCGCTTCAAACGGCGCATTCGCGCCACGTCCGACCGAGCGTCAGCGGCCCTCAGCGGGGCGTGCGCAGCATGCCCCAGACAGGCACTGGATGGCCGGGCGGCTCGACCAACTGGGCCACGCGGAAGCCGTGGCGCTCGTACAGCCGCACGTTCTCCGGCCGGTGCGTGTCCAGCCAACAGTGCCGCTTCTGTTCGTCAGCGCGGGCCAGCATCGGCTGCATCACCGCGCTGCCGAGCCCCTGCCCTTGCCGCTCGGGCGCGACGCCGATGGCCGAAAGGTAATAGTGCGGCATGGGCGCGTGATCGTGGTGCAGACGCTGCGCCACTTCGTCGTAGACCAGCAGCTTGCGGAAGCCACCGAGTCCGAAACGTAGCGGCAGTTGCAACATGCCCGCCCGAGCCTGCCGCCAGAACGTGGGCATCGAGCGCTCGGGCGGAAGCCACGCGCAAACGGCCGTGATCTCGGGCGTGACGTGCACCTCGCCCCAGCGAAAAGAGTCCCACAGGATCGCGCCGTACAGATGCGTCACCGCTGGCGCGCGACGGCCATCGTTCGCCAGCGCATACACCATCAGCGGGTAATCAAAGAACGCCCGGCCGAGAGTGACACGCGCCTGTTGAAAGCGGGGTGGATCGAGGTGCTCGATCGGATCGACGGATACCACGACGACGTCCTCGCCATCACCTCAGCCTGTGGACACTACGGCCGATTATCGGCAAGGCCGAGGCCCAAGGCAAGGCGTTGACCCGCGCACGCTCAGGCGGCACGCAATTGCTGGCGGAGCTTGAAGATGTACTGCAGAGTGCGGCGGGTGAGCTTGGCTTTGCCGCGCAGCGAACCGCCCCCTTTGGCCTCACCGTGTTGCCGGTCACCGAATTGAACCGGCTGCTCCAGCACCTTCAGCCCCTTGCGCTGCGCCAGGTAGAGCAGGTACAAGTCAAGCGAGAAATCGCTGGGGGCGTCGGCCATCTCGGCCAGCAGCGAGTGGTGGAAGATCTTGGGCTGCGCATTGATGTCAGAGAGCGGCGTGGCCAGCGCGGCCGAGGCCACCCAACCCATGCCCATCGTAAAGGCCCGGTCGACGAAGGGACGTCCCACGCGCCGCCCCCGCACCAGGCATTGCTGCGGCGCCGGCTCGGCGAGCAGGCGGCAAAAGCCCAACAGCACGTCGTTCGGGTCAGTTTGCAAGTCGGCGTGCGTCCAAGCCAGGTACTCGCCTGTGGCCGCCCGCAGACCCGTCAGAATGCCGTAGCCATAGCCTTGGTTGACGGGCACCGCGACGGAGCGTGCAAACGCGTTTTCCGGCTTGTCCAACTCGCAGGCAATCACCAGGGCCGAGTGATCGCGCGAGCCATTGTTGACCAGCACCAGCTCGACGTCGTCGCGGCCGGCCAGCAGTTCGCGAAAGCGGTCAAACAGCGACGGCAGGTTGCCGGCCTCATTGTAACAAGGCACCACGATCGAAAGCTGCTTGCGGCGGGCATTCATGATTCTGCTCTTGGACGGTGTCGTTCGGGATGGTTAAGTTGACAACCTGATTGTCACAGGGCGAGTCTTTGAATGAGCAACCCAGACGGCGTTATCATCTTCGCCGCGATCGAGCCGGATGCGGCCTTGCATCGGCTGGTGCAAGGCTACAAGGATGACACGCGCGCGCTGGTTGGCGAGCAACTCTATCTGGCCGACCCACCGCACCTGACGATCTATCTGGCGGTGTTTCCCACGGTCGAGGTGGCGCTCGATCGCTGGCGAATGCTGACGACTCTTGGACTGGACCTGACGATCGAAGTCATCGGCTGGCACGTCTTCGACGCCGATGCCTTGACTGGCAATCACACCTTGGTGTGCGATTTGGCGGCGGCGGACAAGGTGCGGTTGCGCGAAGTGCAACAGCGGGTGGTCGAGCGATTGGCGCCGGCCCGCGACGTGGCGGCGACCCACGCGCGGCTTGCACCGCGACTGCACTTGCTGAGCGAAGCGCAACGCGCGGCGGTCGCGACGCAAGGCTTCCCCTACCTGGGCAATGGGTGGGAGCCGCATTTCACGATTGCCTCGATTCGACCCGACGATTGGCCGCAACTGTGGGAAACGCTTGCGAAGCGACCGCCGCGCGGCTCGTTCCGCTGTCCGCGCATGCGACTCTATCAGTTGGTCGACGGCCTGCCGGTCTCCATCGATGGGCTGGACGATCCCCCGTAGTGCGCGCGTCATGCCGCCCGCTCCCGCTGGGCCAGGCTGGGCACCGAATCGCTCTGCCCCATCGACTCGAGCGCCACGCGCCACAAATCGGGGCGCTTGGTGCAGACGGCGTCGAGCGGATAAGGCCGCAGCGATTCGGCGTACTCAGCGATCGACGCGACCGACCGGCCCTGCAGCTCGGGCGAGACGGCGCACAGTTTGAACGAGGCCTTCAAACGATCGTACGTCGCGGGCGTTAGCGGCATGCGCGTGAAGCAGTCGACCCAGCACCACTCGATCTTGCCTGCTAGCGCCAGGGCTGCTTCGATCGGCTCGACCTCTGAGAATCGCACGGCGATGCGCCGCTCGCCCAGTCCGCTGAGCAACCGGATCATGGGAAACGAGCAATCGAGCAGAAAGTAAGCATCGATGCCGCGCTCGTGCACTAGCTCCAAGACGCGATGCTCGATGCGCTCGCTCTTGACGTTGAGAATCAGATGCGCGTGGCGGTAGTGCGCGAGCCAATCGGCGAAGTTCTCGCCGTCGGAGAACGGATCGTGCTGCAGGATAAGGCGATCTCCCGAGTCTCGCAGGTCGATCTCGACGCCGCACTCGGGCGGAACTTGTCGCAGTTGGACGATGGTGTTGACGCGATGAGCAATGGTGAGCATTAGATTCAACCGCGGGCAAGAGTTCGAGGCGAAGTTCGATCGGCAGTCCGGTGCGGGGCGGGAACCGCACTTAAAGATGGCGGTTCCGCCGCGCCATGCTCACGCAATCGATCCTGAATGCCGTGGCGAAAAGTAACTAGCCGCATGCCGAGAAAGTTGAGCACCGTGGTCACGCCTGTGGCGACGAGAAAGGCGGGCAGCGTCCAACCGCCGGTCACACTCAGCACGGCAGCATTGACCCCGATATTCACGGCCAGCGTAACGGTGTACAGGGCGACGTAGGTCACCGGTTCGTCGGCCGCGCGCCGCGCGGAACCGAACGTCCAGTACTTGTTGCCGACGAAGCCGACCGCCATGCCCACGATGTACGAGAGTCCTTTGGCCAGCGATGTGGCAAAGAACAACGTCGCGGCGAACAGCATGTAACAGGCCAGGTCGACGGCCACGCTCAAAGCGCCTACGATCAGAAAGCGGACGATCTGTCGCTTGTTTTCCCGGGCGCTCATCCGATTGATCGGTGCGGATTGGTCCATCGTTTCTTTCAAGGGATTAAATCAGGCAGCCTGGCCGACGGCGCCAAAATGACGCTGCCAGCGCAAATAGTCGTCGAGATCGTCAGGAGTGCCCCAGCCGATGTACTTGTCGACCTCGAAGGCCATCACCTCCCGGCCATGGGCCAGCAGCACGTTGGCGACCGAGTCCAAGTAGAACTCGTTGTTGACGCGCACATTCGCTGCCACCAGACGGTCGATCCCGTCGAGCATGCCAGCGGCCGTGCGAAACCAGAAACAACCGCTGACCACGTGGTCGTTCAGTGGAGCGGCCGAGATCGGTCGCTTGACCGACACCTCCAGCACGCGCCCGCCACTATCGACGCGCACCCAGCCATACCAGTCGGGCCGCACCAGCACGCGCGGGTCGCCGCGATAGGTCCAGACCAGCGCGTCGACGGCGGTCTTGCCGGTCAGCCGCGCGAAGCGGGCGCGATCGAACAAGTGCGCGTTGTCACAGGCGGCGACCAGCACCGGCCGATCGAGGTCCAAATGGTCGGCCGCCAGCCGCACGCTGCACGCCTGGCCGGCCGTGAGTCCCGGCGTGACGACCACCTTGCAGCCGGGAAAGTAGCCGGCCAGTGTGCGATCGATGCGATGCCGCTGCACGTGCTCGGGGTGACAAACGAACACGATGCGATCGGCGGCCGGCAAATCGTGTACGGCGCGGACGACCATCGGCAGCCCGGCCACGGGAATGAGCGGCTTAGGCAGCGTATAGCCGGCGTCGGAAAAGCGGCGTCCGAGCCCCGCCATGGGCACCACGAGTTGCATCACGGAACACTCCCTTTAAGCGGCTTGCGAAACCAGCGCAAAATCATGAAACAAGGTTCGGGCGGTGTCGGCCGGAATATCGACGAACAGTCCAAACGCGCGCGTCGCTACGAATGTGATCGGCGCCAGGTGCGGCACTTCCAAGCGGTGCCACTCGTGCGGCGGCAGGCCGAGCACGTGCCCCACCAGGCAGCGCAACACCACGTTGTGCGTGCAAGTGACTGAGTTGGCGTCGGCGGCCAACCAATGCTGCTGGACGAAGGCCAACGCCCTGTGGGTCACGTCGCGCGTGCTTTCGCCGCCGGGGAACTTCGGATCCTCGCCGCGGCGCCAGGCGTCGAACAGGCTTGCGTGGTGCGAACGCGATGTGGATACCGTCAATCCTTCCAATTCGCCATAGTCGATCTCGCGCAAGCGATCGTCGCAGTACACGTCGGGCAGATTGCATTCGCCGGCGAGCGCGGCCAACGACTGGCGACAGCGCGCCAGCGGCGAGGAATAGGCCGCCTGTGGCGACACTTCCGCCACGTGCGACGCAAGCAGCTCGAGCATCGCCGCTTCGACGGGCAAGAGCGGCGGATCGCTGCGACCGAGGAACACGCGTTCGGACCGCTGGGTCCGATTCATGGCGGTCGGCCCATGACGAAACACGACGTGACGAGTGGCTTCGCGGAAAAAGACCCGGCGGAATTGCTCCTCGAACGCGTCGACGAACGCGTGCAGTCGTGCTTCGAGGTCGGCCAGCGGCTCTGAAAAGTCACCGGCGCGTTTCTTGGCTTGCAATTGCGCGAAGAATAGCCGCGTTTCCGCTTCGCGCTCGGGAAAGATCAAAAAATACTCGGCCAGCAGCGATTCGCCGCGCAGCTTCAGGTTGGCTCGCCGCACGAGCTTGACCAGATTCTGCATCAGGAATCGCACGATGTGGTAGGCGAACTCGTGGCGATCGCGGACGGTCATCGGCTTGCTGCGGGCGACCTCGCAATAGCCATCGGTCTGGCAGTCCAACTCGCGATAGGACACCACGCCGGCATGAAAATCACGCAAGTAGTCGCGCACGCTGCGGCGCGAGCTCATGAAGTGGTGCGGCTGCAGGTTGAAGACCGGAAACACTTCGGCCAGCGATTGCTTGCAATGCGCCGCGCTGCGCTGCCAGTCGAAGCAAGTGAACGGGCTGACGATCGCGTGCTCGACGTGCGCCACGCGCGAGTACAGCATCAAGTGCAGCACGGCCAGGTCGGGCTCGTTGAACTTCAGCGGGCCCAGCGTCGGATTGATGCGCAGCCGGTAACCCAATCCGGCAAGTTCCTCGCGCAGCGCTGCGTCGAACGCCGCCACGGTTCGCTCGAAACAATCCGCGTCGAGTCGATCGACGACCGCGATCAAGTCGATGTCGCTGACACCTTCCAGAGTGGGCTCGTCCAGAAAGCTACCGGCCAGCGTGGCCGACAGGATATTCCCGTCCGCTTGCACGACTTCCCACAGGCGGTCTTGAATGCGGGCTTTAAGCGACGCGGGCTTCATACATGGCGCTCGTTTGCAGGCAATGCGCGGAACGGATCGGACTGGCGGCGCGCAACACGGCGCTGGCCGCCACGACGTACTTGGCGCGAATGCGCGTGATGGTTTGGGCGTTGACGCCACCGTCGAAGATCACTTCGAAGCCGTAACGCTCGCGCAGCCGATCTAGCATCTCGGCCATTTGCAGGGCCTCTTCCAGCACCGGCTGCCCCGACTGGCCGGGCTGGGCGATGCCCAACACCATCACGAAGTCGACGTGTCCCAGCACCGGCAGCAGCATTCCCAATTCGGCCGAGGTGTGCCACACCACGCCCACCTTCTTGCCTCGCAGTCGGCACTCCAGAATCAACCGGGCGAGATCGTCGTGGGCATTGACGTGGAACAAATACCAGTCGACGTCGTCCCAGGTTTGCTGAACCCAATGACGCGGATAGAGCGACATGAGGTGCAGGCAGACGGGCGTGCCGGGCCAGAGCCGGCGGGCGCGGCGAATCTGGGCCAGGTCGATCGCCGCCGCGTCGTTGCTCATCGTCGAGTCGACCAGGTCGACGTGCAGGTGATTGCAATTGCGGCCCACGCGGTGAAAGATGCGAAACACTCTCTCGCTCGATGAGGCATACACGGCAATGCCAAAACTCCGCGTGCGGTCGAATGTGTATCGCCGGTGCAAGGCGTACGCCACCAGAAACAGTACGCCCGCGGTGGACAACCGCGTCGCGCCATAGGCGCCGCCGATCCAGCGCTGCAGCACATAAACCACGGCCATATTGAGCGAGAAGGAAAATACCGACACTGCGACGAAGCGCCAAAATGTCTTCAGCAGGTACTCGCGCGGCACGCGAAAATTCATCGTGGCGTTGAGCACGAAGCTGAACAGCATACCCAGCACGAACGCCAAACACGCTCGCAACTGCCAGGGCCACTCCAAGGGCATCAGCCGGCGCAAGAGCTCGATTTCCAGCACGATCGACAGCATGCCGATCAAAGTGAAAGTCGCCAGATAGCGATAGCGATAGATGGTGTACGAGAGCTGCGTGTGCGTGAGCACGCGCGAGAGCTTGGTCTTCAGTCGTCTCAGCCGCCTGTGCATCGCCGCCCTGCCTCTGCCCTGCTATTCAACGCGAAACTGATACTTGTGCCCGAATCTGGGGTCGGTGTGCATGAACCAGCCGGGCCCGTCTTGCCGCAGCGAGAACTCCACCGTGTAGCCGCGGTTGGCACGCCACAACTCGAGCGGAATTGTGAATTCCTTGGTCTCACCCGGTGAAATCGGCTTGTCGATGATGATCGAATGCGTGGCCAACTGCCGGTCACCGGCGCTGTTAGAGAGAATGTATCCCAACCAGATAGGATGCTTGCCAAGTCCGGGCTGCCAGGTGATGTCCGAACGATTGGTGACGGCTACGGTGATTGGCCGCACTTCGCGCTGCGTGGGCATCCAAATGCCGCGATACTCCAACGGCACGACCGGCTGCGGATCGACCCACTCGACCGTACTGCGCAGGTCGTTGAGCAACGGATTGTCGGGCGCGCCGGGTGGATTAGGTGCGTAACCGCTCTCTTCATGGATTAGATGGGTGGACAGGGTGCGAGGGTGCATGATCCGCGCATTGAAAAACCCGTCGATCCCCGCAGCGGCCTGCAACGCGAGCATGAACCGCAGCACCAGCGATTTATCGATCGGCAACAGGAACAAGCCGATGATGATCGACGCACCGATGACGCGCAGAAAGCAGATCGAGTCTTCCCAAGTGTATCGCCCCAACGATGAAACCAGCAACAGGTAAGGTATCGTGCATGCCAGTGCCAATGGCAGACTGCGCCAGTGCCGGATCATCACGTAGAGCACCGCGACTATCGTAAAACCGCTGACGAGTAGAAGTCGCAACTGAAACCAATTTCGGTCCCGGTAGAAGTCGCCGATCGCCTTGGATATCATCAGGAATGGCCAGCTCTGCATACCCGGATCGTTGCGCGCTTCGAGCGCAGAGGCATTAAGCTGTACTTGCAAGTAGATAGTCCAGGACAACATGATGATGCCAGGCAAGGCCGTCAGCACCACGGGTCGCCAATACCCGCTGGCGTCGCGCCAGGAAAACAGTGGCAACGGCCTCCACACCCCGTTATTGGCGCGCCAAGCAATTCGACTGAGTACGGTGACGGCGAACACGGCAAACGCGAAGACCGCATACCCTTCGCGCGTGAGCAAGAGCAGCGTGGCAATCGGAACGTAAACCCACAGCCGGCGCGCAAGCAATGCCAGAATTGCGAACACAAAAAGCGCGTCTCCCGGCGCATCGGCAACACCAATCCACAATGCGCTCAACGTTCCACCTGATACCAGCCATCCAAGCGCATACGCCGGGTGCAATCCTTTGAGTACCAGCCAGTAGACCAGCGCTCCAAAACCGGCCGCCGTCAAGCCGAACTGTACCGTGTGATACAGGAGCGGCGGTGTCAGTTCAAAACCGAAGACGCTCGCCAATGCACCGGCGACCAGTGGCACGCCCACACGCTGGTAGCGATAGATTGGACCGGACATATGCTGGGGCGTGTCGCGACGGGCGAAGATATCGTTGGCAACTCGATAATACTGCTGCCCGTCAAACCCCACTTTGCACACTGATTCCAAGCCTGCCGCCGCTTCCGCTTCGGTCAGCCCCAATTCAACTCCCGGCAGAAATGCACGGTGCGATTCGCCTTCCAGATTGCGATGCACCCATGCCAGAAACAACCCTTGCAACATGATCCATGCTGCCAGGCCCCATAAAATCCCCATCCATAGCGGCCGATTGTCTCGCAGCGCACGCCATGAACTTCCGAATGCGTCCGCAGTGAAATCGAGCCTGTTGCGGCACGCAGTTCGCACGCCGGCTCTAGTTTCAGGTGCACGCGGGGGCGGGCGGTCGACGACACTCATAGCGAATCCTTTCACTGTGAGCAAATAGCTGCCGGCGCGGGGGCAGACAACTTCCGGGGCAGGCCAGATGGCGGGCGACGTGGAAAAATATCAGTTTCAGACGATTCGCACCATGCGAATTGCCGGAGATTGCTTGACAGCGCACGGCAAATGGCGAGCCACTCGCCTGTCAACGCGCACTGCCACAAGCAACCAGGACGCGCAGTCTCTGGCGTCGCGTCGAATGGGGTCAAGCAATCTTGCACTTCCTTTCGCAGCACCAGTGCTAGCAACGAAACGCCTTGACCCTCGCTACCGGCCTTGATATATACCGCGGCCCCCAAACCAAGCCCACACTCCCCGCTCGAATCGGAGCCAGCCATGGATGTCGCCGCCCATGCCAAGTGCCGCGCCGCCGCCTGCCGCTTGAACCAGGCGTTGCCCCGGCACGAACTCGTGGTCATGCACTCGGGCAACGGCAGCGTATTGGATCGAGCGTCAGGGCGGGTCTTCATCAAGCCGTCGGGCATGGACTACGACCAGATCGCTCCGGCCGACATCGTCGAAGTCGATCTCGACAGCGGCCAGGTGGTGCGCGGCCAGCGCCGTCCGAGCGTCGACTTGCCGCATCATCTGTATCTCTACCGGCATCTGCCCGAAGTGAACAGCATCATTCATACGCACAGCAACCACGCCACGGCGTTTGCCGCTTGCTTGCAGCCAATTCCGCTATGCCTGACGGCCATCGCCGACGAATTTGGCGCAGAGATTCCTTGCACGCCGTATGTCGACAACGACGGCGACACGATCGGCCGCACCATCCTGGCACATCGCACGCAGGCGCCGGCGGTCCTGCTGGGCAATCACGGGGTCTTCGCGTGGGGGCCCACGGCCGAAGCCGCGCTGAAGGCCGCGGTGATGGTGGAAGACACGGCGCGAACCGTGTACCTGGCAATGCAAATCGGCCGCCCTGCGCTGATCCCCGCGACGGAAGCCGCCAAATGGCATGACCGTTACTGGAATCGCTATGGCCAGGTGAACTCTCCGGACGCCAGCGACGTGGGCAATGTGTCGTCGCGCGCCGCAGCCTAAGTCCCCCCACGCCGAGCGCCATGACGACTGCCATTCTGGAATTCCTGGCCTCGGCCGCGGTGATCGTTGTAGCGGGCACGTTCCTGACTCGTTATGCCGACGCCATCGCCGAGATTACGGGCTTCGGCCGACTACTGGTCGGCAGCATCCTGCTGGCCGGCGCCACGTCGTTGCCCGAGCTGACCGTCGACATCAGCGCCGTTCGCATGGGTATGGCCGACCTGGCCGTCGGCGATCTAATGGGCAGCAGTCTCTTCAACTTGCTGATCCTGGCAATCCTCGACCTGTCGCATCGCCAACGCGGGCGGTTGTTTTCTCGCGCGGCTTCGGCCCACGCGCTGTCGGCTACGGTCAGCATGGCCTTGGCTGCGCTGGCCGGCATTTCCATCCTGGTTGGCGGACGATTGGGAAACATCCACTATTTGCACATGAGTCTCGGTTCCCTGGCGATCCTGGTTGCTTACCTGTTGTCGGTGCGGATGATCTTCCTCGACCAGCAGGTGAGCGCCCAGCAAGACAAAGTGCCCGAGCACGTGCCGCCCGGGCCCCATATCACGATGCGCCGCGCGGTGATCGGCTTTGTGATAGCCGCGGCGGCTATCGTTGCCGCGGGACCATTCGTGGCGGAGGCCGCGGGCGAGCTCGCCGAGCTCAGCGGCTTGGGCAATACGTTCGTCGGCACCACGCTCGTGGCGTTCTCCACATCCTTGCCCGAGCTGGCCGCCACGCTGGCGGCAGTGCGGATCGGCGCCTTCGATCTGGCGGCGGGCAACATCTTCGGCAGCAATGCCTTTAACATGGTGCTGCTCGCGCCGCTGGACCTGATCAGCGCGCAGCCGTTGATGGCGAGCGTTTCCATGAATCATGCCGTGACTTGTCTGGCGACAATTCTGGTGACATCGGTCACGGTGATGGGGCAACTATACCAGGTGGAACGTCGCCGCTGGTTCATCGAACCCGACGCCTTGGCCGTGCTGCTGTTGATCTTCGGCGCACTGGGGCTGCTCTACTTCCTGCGGTGAGCGCGAGAGCGCCGGCCGGGTTGTTTGTGCGCTGCGCGCGGTCCTGCTAGATTGTTGCGCAACTGTCCAAGCCGCATCCTGCGCCACGCGCGGAGCCCAATCGCATGACAACGCCAGAGGCAGATTCTCGTCCGGTCTTGACTCAGCGGCACGTTGTCGAGGGGGGTACGATCTTCGAGATCGTCATCAATCGTCCCGAGGTACACAACGCCGTCAATGGCGCCGCGGCCGAGCGATTGCTCGCGGCGTGGCAGACTTTTCGTGACGACGACGCGCTGTGCGTAGCCGTTTTGCGCGGCGCGGGCGATCAGGCCTTCTGCTCCGGCGCCGACCTCACCGCGCTCGGATCGTTAGCGACCTTGGGGGCAGGCCGCCAACAGGCCGAACAATCTGCAGGCCACCGTACCGGGCCGATGGGCGGCACGCGCATCGTGCAGCACAAGCCGGTCATCACCATCTCGCAAGGTTATACCTACGCCGGCGGACTCGAGCTGTTCTGTCATGGGCACATTCGGTTGGCCGAGCCGCAGGCCTCGTTTTCAGTTGCCTGCCGCCGCTGGGGCGTGCCGCTCGTCGACGGCGGCACAGTGTACTTGCAGCGATTAGTGGGCTGGGGAGCCGCGTTGCCGTTGATCATCACCGGCCAACGCATCTCGGCCGAGCGAGCCTATCAAGTCGGGCTCGTGTGGGAACTTGTCCCCCAGGGCGCGGGACTGGAGCGGGCGATGTCCATCGCGCGCCAGATTTGCCAACAACCCCGCGACGCGATGCTGGCCGATCTGCGCTCAGCGCTCGAAGGTTGGCATCTGCCGCTGGATGACGCGCTGCAACTCGAAGCCCGCAACTTGCACCCGGTGATGCAAAGCGAGAGCACGCAGCAAGGAGTCGCTGCCTTTCAGCAAGGCAAGCGGTTTTGGTTTACCTAGCGCGCCCCCATGCTGCCCAGCGCTGCTAGTGCCCTGAGTTAGAAGTTCTTTTCATGGGAAACCCCGTATTCAGAGCACTAGGTATCTACTGCGGCCAAAGCACTTACGTCTTTGGCCGGCGTGTCCTGAACTGCAACGAAGTTGCAACTCAGGACACTAGCGGCGAGCGCGCTTGGCGGCGTACATGGCACGATCCGCCTCGTCCACTAATGACTCGGCCGACGAACCGGCGTGACCGATGGCCATGCCCATGCTGACCGAAATGGCTAGCGACGTCTTGCCGACTTCGAGCGACGCGGCCAGTTCGGTCTGCAGGCGATCGGCCATGCATTGCACCTCCTCCTCGCCGCCCACGTCCTCGACCAGCAGAACGAACTCGTCGCCACCGTAACGGGCGACGAAATCGCCCGGTCGCACGCAAGCGTTGAGCCGCGCGGCGAAGGCGCGCAGCACGGCGTCGCCCACGCGATGTCCATACAGATCGTTAATTTCCTTGAAGCGATCGAGATCCAGGAATAGCACGGCGAAGCGGCTCCGCTGGCGGCGCGACTGCCGCTCGGCTCGTCGCAGGCGATATTCCAAGGCCGAGCGCGTCGGCAGCTCAGTCAGATAGTCGAAGTGTCGCGGGCGGGACAGCAGCGCGTGCACGTCGCGCTCGTCGCGCCGGCAATGAACCACCGCCACCAGCAGCGATCCCGCGGGATCGTGCACTATTTGCACTTCGAAGCGGACCGGCGACGACTGGCCGTCCTTCGAGCGCAACAGCGCGGGCAAACTCTGTCCCAGTTCTTCGCCGCGCACGACTCGCATGATGCCGGCTTGCCAGTCGCATTCTCCGTCTTTCGCCAGCACTTCGTCGAGCCGCTGCAATTGCAGCTCGCCGCGACGATAGCCAGTTATGCGGATCGCCGCCTCGTTCGCTTCGACGATGCGCAGTTCCGGCGAAAAAAAGAATACCGCGTCGGGAGTCATGTCCAGCGCTTGAGAGATCGCTGCAAGCGACAACCGCTGCGCGTCGACGCTCCGCGCCAAGGGCCTGGAGGACACTGCCGTCGGCGCTTCGGGTGGGCGCACGTGCGGACCGCTTACCGGACCGTGGGTATCCGAACGTTGGCGCGGATCATTGGTCGTGATACGACGCGCTAGCGCTGGCGAGATCTCGGGACTCATCGACGGATTCCTGGGGAGGAGAAACTTGTTTCGGCGGCAGCGCTGCCGGCGCGGGACCGCGACGCCATTCGCGATACACGAGCTGGGGAAACTGCCAGGCATCTCGGGCATATCGACCGATCAGGCGGCGCGGCTCGGTGGCTACGCGGTGCAGCCACTCAAGACCCGATTTCTGCATCCACACCGGTGCCCGGCTCTTGTGTCCGGCCAGAAAGTCGATTGTCGCGCCGACGCACAAGGCGACTGCCGCTTCGATTTCTTCCTGGTGCGCGTGGACCCAGAGCTCTTGCTTGGGGGCGCCCAAACCGACGACGAGCAAGTCGGGACGCGCCGCGGCGATACGTTTCAGGATTCTTTCATTCTCGGCCGCGTCCTGCTCGAATCCCATCGGCGGGCAATAAGTGCCAGTGACTTCCACCGTCGGCCAGCGCTGCTGAATCTTCACGGCCGCTTGCTCGGCGACACCGGGTCCCGCGCCCAGCAGGAAGACGCGCAGTCCGCCGCGATACTCGGCGGCTTCGAACAGGGCGACGGTCAGGTCGGCCCCCGTCACGCGTTCGGGTAGACCGCGTCCCAACAGCCGGCTGGCCAGCACCACGGGCATGCCGTCGGCCAACACGACGTCGGCGTCGTCGTAGGCACGGCGCAACCCGGCATGATGCTCGAGCATCACCACGTGATCGACGTTCGGCGTGACGACGTAGCGACAGGTCCCGGCGTAACCGTGGATCAAGCGGTACACGCGCGTGACGGCCTGGGGCATCCGCACGCGATCGATCTTACATCCGAATAGTTCGACGCGTCGGCTCATGGAAGTACCCGCTGGGTCGGTTTCTTGGGGAATCTCTAAGTGAACGGACGATGACTTTGTTGCAACCGTTAGTCGGTGATTCAAGCGCCTCGATATGCCAGCACCGCGTCATACACGGCGGCCACGCCGGCGGCCATGCTGCGATCGGTGTAATCGTGCGACTGTCGCTCAAAGGCCGAGCGGCGCATCGCCTGCCAGTCGACGTCGCCGTCGACGAATCG
>JBBDYK010000279.1:0-15622 GCA_040901665.1 Pirellulales bacterium
AAGAAGCTTGCCCAGGCCAATCGCGACCAACCCTCGGTGACCATTCAGTCCCGGCTGCGCGCCGAGCGCATTCGCTTGGCCCTGGCGCGGGATCGCACCGACGAGGCGCTGTCGGAAGCCGGTCCACCGGGGATCAAGTCGGACGGCTCAACGCCCGAGGCCAATCTGGCACGATTGGAGGCCTATCTGGCTGGCTGGCGACGCGCGCAGCAAGCCGTCGACAAGGCCAGCACCGTGCGCTGGGAAAAGGCGGCCGTCGAGCAAGTGCTGGCAATCCAACAGGCCGACGGAGCTATCGCGGCGCGGCGCGCCGAAGCGACCCTCGCACGGTCGATGGCAGGCGCCAACGGCTCGGACAATCCGCGCGTGCTGCTCTTGGCCGCGCAGAGTCTGTATCGCGCCGGACAACTCGATCCAGCGCTAACGACTTACGATCGAGCCGCCCAGCGGGCCGCTGCTGTCGGCGATAAGTCAGCATACTTCGATAGCCACTACGCAGCCGGCGCGCTGGACATGGAGCGGCAGCGCTATGTCCAGGCTACCGATCGCTTGCGAAAGCTGGCCGTGGCGCTACCGCAACACGAGCGCGCTGCCGAGGCGCACCTGCTGGCCATTCACGCCGCGGCTCAGGCGGCGCGGCAGCACGATCCGCCCCAGCTCGACGCGTACCAGCAGCTCATGCGAGAGCATCTGGACTCCTGGCCCTCTGGCCCAACGGCCTCACAGGTCTGGTGGTGGCTGGGCCGGGTGGAGGAGCACGAGCACTCCTGGCAAGAAGCGATTCGCGCGCTCAAGAACGTCAAACCCGATGACGCGAATTATGCCGAGGCGGTTGCCGCGATCGGACGCTGCTACGAAGCCGCGCTCGACGACTTGCGCCGCCGCGGAAACGCGAACGTGTTGCTGGCTCGCGACGCGATTGCTTACATGCAAAGTGTCGTATCCCGCGGTCGCGGATCTTCACCCGCGCAGGCCGCAGCCGCGCGCAATGCGGTGTTGGCCATGGCGCGCATCGACCTCAAGGAGTCCCCCTCAGGGGGCGTGCCGGCCGAGCGGATTCTTACCCAGTCGCTGCGCAACGACCCCCACGCGCCCGCCGATTGGCGGCGCCAGGCTCAAGCGCTGTTGGTGCCGGCACTGGCCGCCGCGGGCCAGGCCGACCAGGCCGAAAGCTTGCTCAAACAACTGCCAATCGGCTCGGCGGACGAGACGGTGGCGCTGATTGAAATGCTGTCGGCGGTGAAGCAACGCGTCACTTCGGACGACAAGCGAGCCGTGGCGCGAGTCGAACTGGCCGTGATTGGCGACGCGCTGGCAAAGCCGCAGGGTCTTTCGGCCGAGGTGATCAAGAACCTGGCCCGTCAGCGCGTGGAAACGATGGTCGAGTTGGGCGATCGCGAGCAGGCATTAGCCGCACTGCGCAAGCTCTCGAGCGAATACCCGCGCGACGGGCAATTGCAAGAAGAGCTGGCGCGACTGCTCACCTCGGGCGGCGACAACGTCAGTCGCCAGGCGGCGGCCCTGCAATGGCGCGAGGTGGCCAACCACTGCCGGCCGGGCTCCGAGCGCTGGTTCCGCGCGCATCTGGCGCTGGCCAGGCTGCAACTTGAATTGGGCAATCCGTCGCAAGCTCGCTCGACGATCCGGCTCGTCGAAGCGAGTCAGCCGGAGTTAGGCGGCCCGGAATCGAAAGCCCAGTTTCGGCAATTGTTGGCCGAGTGCGACCGCGCCGACAGCCGGCGAAACACTGGAAAAAAATGAGCGGTCAGGCGCCATAGCGCCCGACCGCTCGCGGGGTGGGGGAGAGTCGCGTGTGCGGGTCGCAGGCCGTCGACAGAGCTACCAGGGGCCGCGGACGTAGTACGTGCCGAATTGAGCGGTGTCGCTGGGCCACTGGGCCGCCGGCAGGAATCCATAGGGAGTCCAGAAGCCGTTGGGCCAGGGGCGCTGGAACTGATGATCGTTGCGCGTCATGCGCGACGACACCGAGCCCCAAGCATAGTCGGTGTGCAATTCGGCCGTCGGCGGGATCACCAGCGCCAAGGGCGCTCCATACTGCACGTTGTAGTAGCGTCCGTGCCAGGGTCGCCACATGGCCCGCCAGCGGGCGTTGTGGCCATGGTGCGTCTCGTCGAAACCGTGCACGCCTGCCGCGGCGCACGCCATCGAGAGCAGCACGACCGCAAAGGATAGTATTCGCAGTTTCATACGTCGGCATCCTTCTTTCGAACGACGGCGCGCCGGCCGGCCATGCGGGGGAACCGGCTCAGGCGCGCAAGCGGGGGCGGGAGTCTAGGCGGGAGGTCGAACGGCGGGAACTTAGAACCAAAACGGAAAGTGGTGGGTCTTGTAGCGGACGCACGATTCGGTGTAGCCGCCGCCGCGATAGTACTTGTGATACTTGCGGTGGTGCTTGTACATGAACTCGTGCGGATTCAACGGCGGATACGTGATCCAGGTGTGCCCCACATAGGGCGGCGTCGGACGAGGGGAGACGTACATTTGCGCCGGGATGCCGCCGCCATGGGCCGACGGTCCGACGTAGTAGTTGTAGAAAATGTCCGGATGAGCGGCCTCGGCCTTCGTGCCAGCCAGCAAGCTGGTCGCCAGACCCAAGACGGCCGCAATAAGCATCGTGCGCGTCGCGCGGACCATGCCGTGGTTCCTCCGTGCGGATCGAATTGGTGTGGAATGGTTGCCCTCGGAACTGGGCAGCCGGAAGGGAAAAATGGCTGCCACCGTCGCGGGCGGGATGGGGTGCGGATTGGGCGTCGGGGCCGGCGGATTGCTCGTTTTTTGTCGCCTGCCGACCACACAAACAGATTCGGCCGGCGGCGGGCGTGCGGGTGAATCTTTGTGTGCCGAATGTCGCAATTGAGCCTGTTTTGCCGGCCCTGTGGCCCATTTCGCCGCTGACCCGCCGGCCTATAATCGTTATACTCGGCACAATTGGAATCTCCTGGTGGCACGCCGGCACGGATGCTCCGAAATCACGCTGCGGCCAGCCGCGCCACTGCCGTTTGCCGGCCCCGCAAGTGCGCCGGAAAAGTCCACCGGGTTTCGCTATTCTGAAAAACGCATGCGCACCAAACGAAACACAGGCGATATGGAAGTCCAGACCGAGGAAGACACGGGGCACGACGAGCCCGCCACGAACGGCGCCGTCAACGGCGCCATCAATGGCGACACCAACGGTCGCCGCCGCCGTGCCACGGCCCAGTCGATGGCCGCCAGCCAGCGCGATATCTCCGTCAGCGAGTTCTTCGCCAAGAACCGGCACCTGCTCGGCTTCGACAATCCCCGCAAGGCCCTGCTCACCACCATCAAGGAAGCCGTCGACAACTCGCTCGACGCCTGCGAGGAAGCGGGCATCGTGCCCGAGATCTGGATCCACATCGAGCAAACCGGCGCCAACCGCTACAAGGTGGGCATCCAAGACAACGGCCCCGGGATCCTCAAAAAACAAATCCCCTTGATCTTCGGCAAGCTGCTCTACGGCTCCAAGTTTCACCGCTTGCGGATGAGCCGCGGCCAACAGGGCATCGGCATCAGCGCCGCCGGCATGTACGGAGTGCTCACGACCGGCAAGCCGGTGAAGATCGTTTCCAAGATCGCCCCCCGCAAGCCAGCTCACTATTACGAAATCAAGATCGACACCAAACGCAACTTGCCGGAAATCCTCAACGGCCGCGGCGAAGGTGAGGACATTCCCGCCGGCGATGCCGGCAGCAAGTACATCGAGAAGCACGGCATCGAGTGGATCGAGCTCGACCACGGCACGCGCGTGACGATCGAGCTGGAAGGAAAGTTCGTGCGCGGCCGTGGCAGCGTCGACGAGTACCTGGAACAAACGGCCATCGCCAACCCGCACGTCACGATCCATTATCTCGATCCCGAGTGCGGCGCCGGCACGGGCGAGGAACGCCTCTGGCCCCGCTCGACCGATCAACTGCCGCGCGAGCCCAAAGAGATCAAGCCGCATCCCTACGGCGTCGAGCTGGGTATGCTGGTCGCCATGCTGCAGGACGCAAAGTCGCAATCCCTTTCGCAGTTTCTTTGCACCTCGTTCAGCCGCGTCAGCCCGGCGGTGGCCAGCAAGATCTGCAAGACGGCCGGACTCTCGACGCGCTCCAGCACCACCAAGATCGGCCGCAACGAAGCCGACAAGCTCTATCACGCGATCATGGAAACCAAGATCGCCAGTCCGGCGACCGATTGCATCTCGCCCATCGGCGAGGAGCTGTTGCTCAAAGGCTTGCACCACGTGGTGCCCGGCGAATTCTACGTCTCCAGCACGCGTCCGCCGGCCGTCTATCGCGGGAATCCCTTCCAGATCGAAGTGGCGCTAGCCTATGGCGGCACTTCGACCGCCAACCGCGTGCCGCTGGACGTGCTTAAAGATCTGCTGGGCGAGAGCGACGCTCGCACCTTGCGGCAGTTCTTGACCAGCACGTTTTATGGCTTGGGCAGCGACGCCGCCGACCAGATCATCAAGGAAGCCGGCATCGGCCCGCGCAGTTCGCCGGGCAAGCTCAAGCCGGCCGAGATCAGCAAGCTGCACGAGGCAATGCGGAGCGTCAATCTCGAGGCCGGCCAGACGATGAACGTGCTGCGCTACGCCAATCGCGTACCGTTGCAGTTTCAGCACGGGGCGTGCGCCGTGACGCAAACCATCATGAGCACCAACTGGCGCAGCTACGGCCTGAGCCAGTCGCGCGGACAATTGCCCACCGGCCCGGTGACCATCATGGTTCACATGGCCAGCGTGTGGGTGCCGTTCACCAGCGAATCGAAGGAAGCGATCGCCAGCTATCCCGAGATTCAAAAAGAGTTGCGATTGGCGCTGCAATCGGCCGGCCGCAAGCTGGCCCTGTATCTGCGCCGGCGTCTGAAGGTCAAGCAGGAAGGCGAGCGGCGCAACGTGTTCTTGCGCTACTTGGGCGAAGTGGCCACGGCCGTCAGCGACATCAATAGCGCCGATCGCAAGAAGCTCTACGACCAGTTGCTGCTGGTGGCCAGGCGGAAGACCGCGCAAGCCGACATGAAGCTCGACCAGCGCGGCCGCGTGATCGAGGAGGAAAGCGACGATTTGGAATCGGATCCCAACGTTTTGATCGTCAAGCCGACGAACGATTTCGGCATACGTACGACGGAAAGCAGCAATGGCAAAAAAGGCTCGTAAATCCACCGCGACGAAGAACGACAACGGCGCGGCCAAGGTGGAACTCAACGATCGCGACAAGAAGACGCTCAAGGACCTGGTCGGACTGGCCGATCGGATCGTCGTCGACGCCGAAAAGAAGCGCGATCCCTATCTCGATATTCCCGCACGCACCTTGTCGAACGTGCGCTACAACAAGACCAAGCGGCGCATCGAACTTTGCGGCAACACCAACCGTCGCCAATTGTTCAACCTGTCGCAGGCCAAAAGCTATATGCAAACGGTGCTGGTGGCCAGCGGTTGCAAGCAATTGATCGACGAAGGCAAGACGCTCAGCCTGCGAGGACTTTACTACAAGCTCAAACGGTCGATCGAAGGCACAAAGGAAGAAACGTTCGCCGACCAGAGCGAGTCGGATCCGGTGATCGAAGATCTCGAAGTCGGCATGAACAGCTTGCGCGAGGAGCTGCACCTGTATGCTTCCAACCGCGGCAACCTGGCCGGCCCGCTCACGGTGTTCGACCATAGCACGGGCGACGAGATCGACTGCGCGCGGATGGGCTCGGGCGGCTACAGCATTCCCTCGATCGTCGAGAACGACATCATCGAGTTCAAGAAGTGCACGGCCAAGTTCATCCTGCACGTCGAAAAAGACACGGTCTGGCGTCGCTTTAGCGAAGACAAATTCTGGCGCACCCACAATTGCATTCTGACGCACGGCGGCGGACAACCCCCGCGCGGCGTGCGGCGGATGCTCAACCGCCTGCACAATGAATTCAAGCTGCCCGTCTATTGCCTGCTGGATAACGACCCCTGGGGGTACTACATCTATAGCGTCATCAAGCAGGGCTCGATCAACCTGGCCTATGAATCGGCGCGGATGGCGATCCCCGACGCCAAATTCCTAGGGCTGCGCAGCAAGGACTACGCGCGCTGCGAGCTATCGCCCAGCGTGAAGATCAATCTCAACGAGCAGGACATCAAGCGGGCCAAGCAGATTGCCAGGTACCCCTGGTTCGAGCACAAGAAGGCCTGGCAGAAAGAAATTGAACAGATGCTGGCCAACGGCTTCAAGCTGGAAGTCGAGTCGCTGATCTCCAAGGACATTAGTTACGTGACGGAAGTCTACACGCCTGATCGCTTGCGCGAGGAAGACTGGCTGGATTGATAGCTCACCGTCCGCTGCTTCGGCACTGCGAGACGAAATAATGCTCACTACAGATCAAATCGTTGCCGATCTCGCCGAACGCATCGGATTGATCTACTACCACAGCGCGCGAATGTACGGAGGCGATGCCCTCGGCGTTGACCTTTTGTTGTGGGCCTATCACGACCTCTGGTGCGAGATCGTCGAACGAAGGCAAGAGTTCGAATCGGCGTACCGTCGCGTGCTCGCCGAGCACGACTGTCAGGCAAACAACCTGCCGGGACGCTATCGCGTGGTTCATCCGAAAGCAGAGGACGAGGAAGTGCGGATCCAAGTCGTCGAGCAATGGCGCAAGATCAGCGCCTTGGTCGGCATACCGATCCCGCACGAAGCGCTGCGTGCGGAGTTTGAGAAGTGGATTCCCTGACTCGGCTCACGGCTTTCGGAAATTTGCCGTATAGCGCCACCAATTGCCCGCGTAGTTGACCGGCTCGAAGCCGGCGGCGCTCGTGAGTGCTTTCACTTTCGATCGCGATTGGTAATGCGGGTCGCCTGCAATTTCGGTGATGGACAACCGGCCGCCGGGCCGCAGGGCGTCGAAGCAGTTTTTCAACGCCGCGGCGCGATCCGGGATTTCTCCCAGCACCGTACACAGAAAAATCAAATCGGCGCTCTCGCGCGGCAGCACTGCTCGGGTCGCGTCGGCGTGGATTAGCTCGATGTTGCCCGGGTCGTCGTGTGCCAGCTTGCGGCGCAGCTTGTCGAGCATGCCTTGCTGCAACTCGACGCCGATGGCTTTCCCGCCGGGCAACACGCGCCGCGCGGCCGGCAGCAGCAACCGCCCCGGGCCCGGCCCGATCTCGACCACCGTCATGCCGGGCACAAGCGCCATCCGCTGCAAGGTGATCTCAGTGCCGGCAACTCTGTCGACCAGCGGCCCGTCGACGGCCCAGGAGAGCATCGTTGGGCAAGGCAGCGACCAACGGCGACTGGCATAACGCCAGGCGAAATGCTGTACGGCATACAACACCGCCAGAATACCGACAATCCACGATGCATATTGCATGGCAGTCGATTCGCTCTTTGCGCACGAATCTGGGTGCTACGGCTTGAGCACGATCTTGCCTGCCAGCGTGCCGGCCTTGTGGAGCGTGTTGTCTTCTTGCAGGCGATGCGCGGCTGCCGCTTCCGAGAGAGGCAAGATGCGATCGATGTTGGCTTGCAGCTTTCCTTCCACCAGCCAACGGTTGATGTCGTTGGCCGCGGCGCGCTGCTCGTCGGCGGTGGCATTGAACATGGCGAAGCCGAACAGCGCGCAACCTTTGAGATAGAACGGCCCGACTGGAAACGGCGGCCGTGCCTCGCGCCCCGCCATCAGCACCATCCGCCCTCGCGCCGCCAGCAAACCGACAATGCGATCGAAATTGGGATCGCGGAGCGTTTCCCACCAGAGGTTGACGCCGTCGGGCGCAAACTGCTTGATCCGAGCGTCAACGTCCTCGGTCTTGTAGTTGATCGCCAGATCGGCGCCCAGTTCCCGGCAGCGCTTGATTTTCTCGGGACTGCCCGCGGTGGTGATCACTCGTGCGCCAATGGCCTTGGCAATTTGCAGCACGGCCGAGCCGACGCCGCCGGTGCCGCCGTTGACGAACACGGTTTCTCCGGACTTCACGCGCGCGTCGCGCACCAGCCCCAAATGCGCCGTGATGCCCACCAGCGACAATGCAACCACGGCCTCGCTGGTAATGCCTTGCGGCGTGGGATAGAGCCATTGCTCGTCGACGGCCGCATACCCGGCCAGCGTACCTTGGCGCCCCGCGAGTCCCTGGTTCGAGCCCCACACGCGATCGCCCGGCTTATAGCGCGACGGCGACGGTCCGACGGCCTCGACCACGCCCGCCAGATCGCATCCCAGGATGTAAGGGAACGGCAACTTCGCGGCTACCATGCCGCTGCGGATGTACGTGTCGATCGGGTTGATGTCCGCCGCGTCGATCTTGACCAGCACCTGGGCGCCGGACGGAGCCGGTTTGGGTAGCTCGCCGTAGATGATCCGTTCCGGCGGGCCAGTCTGTTCGATGTAAGCCGCTTTCATGGGGGCACGACTCGATCGGGCAAATGGTAAGCGAGCTCGCGAACGGAGCTCACGCATGGCGCCGCAGCGGCCGCGCATGTTACCGTTTTTGCGACTTGCCGGAAAGCAGCACGACCGTCATTGCGACCAGCCCGATGCCACCCAAGGCCAGCGCGATGCGCATTCCCCAAAGCAGCATTTCACGTCGCTGCGCTTGCGCGCGCTCAACGAGCGTGGGGGCTGGCAGGTCGACGTCCAAGCCGCGTTTCAGGTCGTCGTAGACGGCGACGACCATCCCGATCGGGGAGTTCTGGTCGATCTCGACGACGGCCGGCGGTTCGGGCCCTGGCGGCAAACCCAATGCCAGGTAACCTGCCACCGCAAAGGCCACCAGCGAAGCCACGGCCAATCCAAACACGACTCGCTGGCGGTCGCCCCAGGCGCGACGAGCCGGCGCAGTCGCCCCCGCGGCCCCTTCGAGCTCGCGCAGGCCGCGCAATGCTGGCACTTCCAATTCGGCCCCGCAGACGCAACGAACCATCTGTCCAGCATGACGGATAGAAACGGGCACCTTCTGGCCGCACGAACAAGGCAACAGGTAGTCGGCCATGATGGGATCTAAGGGGCCAGTCGAGACAGAACGTCAATGGCGTCTTGCTAGCTTGGCGGATTCTTGCTCGCGCGGCACGGCTTCGACACGCCACTCGGCCAACTCTGCAGGCGCCATCACTGCAGCCGGGCGGCGCCACAAGGCTCATTCCGGCACACCCGAGCCGCGATTGGCCCACCACGGCAGCGTGATTCCGCCATCGATGGTCAACCAACTTCCCGTAATATAATCGCTGGCCGGATCGCAAAGGAACACGACCCCGCGACCGATCTCCTGGGCCGTGCCCAATCGCTGCCAGGGCAGCTTCTGGCCGGACTTCTGGATCGTCTCGTCGCTGGCAAATTTTCGCTCGCCGGGCGTGTCGATCCAGCCAGGGGTCACGATGTTCACGCGGATCCGATGTTCGGCCAGCTCGATGGCCGCCGTGCGCGCCATCTGGTCGATCGCTCCCTTGGCCATGTTATAGGCCATCGATCGCGGCACGGCCGTGTAGGCGTGGGGCGAGCTGACCACCACGATCGATCCCACGCCCTGGTGCCCGGCTTCGCGCTGGGCCAGCATCTGGCCCGCTGCCGCCCGCAAAAGGTAGAAGGCGCCCCACATTGTCACGTCAATGGTGCGCCGGAAGCGGTCCATGTCAGCGCGCCAAAACAGCTCACGGTCGCTGTAGGCCGCATTGCTCACGGCAATGTCCAAGCGACCAAAGGCCGCCACGGTCTGGGCCACCAATCGCTCGACGGTCGCCTGGTCCGCGACGTCGCCTGCCAGCAAAACGGCCCGCCCTCCGGCCCGCTCGATCCGGGCGACCGCAGCGACGGCTTCTCCGGGACTTTCGCGATAGTTAAACGCAACGCTGGCACCGGCTTCGGCCAAGGCGACGGCCGTCGCCAGTCCGATGCCCTGGCTGGCCCCGCTGACCAACGCCGCTTGACCTTTGAGTGGTGCAGGGGACATACGTAGTGGGCCAGCCTTCGGATTGCGGGGGGTTAGCGCGACTCTGTATGCTATCGACCCCGCAATTGGCGGACAAGCGACTGCGCCTGGCATCGGAAATTCTGCTGCGACCGAGCACCGACTGCCTGGACTGCGATGATCGCCTGGTTAGAATTGGGCGATTTCGGGTGTCTCTCGTCCGAGTCACACGAATGTACATTTGGGGGAAATGAGTCGAATGGATAATTTGACGATCAGTTTCGCCCAAAAGGTATTTCCTTCCAAATGCAGGGCGCGGACTCCCACCCTACGAACGGGTGATAGAATTTGTTGGATTTCGTCGCGCGATTGAGTGATAATAGGCCGGGACTTGTTGCCGCTTGCGAGATCGACGTCCGCGCCATACGCGCCGCGCGGGAGGCCAGTGTTCGCTGGCTTGGCCGCTTACGTTTTTCAATCGAATGGGAGCCCACTCGAACGAAGACGCTCGCGCGAATCATGTCTTTGATCGTTTTCCACCGACGACGGCATCCAACGGCTCCCTCACGAAATCATCATCGAACTCACACGCTCGCCCTCCCTTTGAAACACACGCAGGAGTGTTGACTTGTACGACGCATTGCTTGACGAACTGGAAGACGATTCGACGCCGAATCAGGACGAGGCAAACGACTTGACGGCCAAGCCGGCCGCCGACCTCGATCTGGACGATGATCTGGACGATGTCGAACTGGTTGCGGATTCGGACCTCGATCTGGATCCGAAAACCGACGAGTTGCTGGCGGTTGTCGATGAAGAGGGCGAATCGTGGTCTGACGATCCGGTGCGGATGTACCTGACGCAGATGGGCGAGATTCCGCTCTTGACTCGGCAGCAGGAAATCGCGCTGGCCAAGAAAATCGAAGTCACGCGAACCCAGTTTCGCCACCGGTTGCTGGAGTGCGATTACGTCATTCAGATGGCGGTCAAAGTGCTCAAGCGCGTGCACGTCGGCGAGTTGCCCTTCGACCGCACCGTACAGGTCTCGGTGACCGATCGACTGGAAAAAGAACAGATCCTGGGGCGGTTTCCGCACAACTTGCGGACGATCGAAATCCTGCTGCAGCAGAACCGCGACGACTATCGCACCGCCACCAGCAAAAAGCAGAAAATGGCCCGCCGTCGCGAAGCCTGGCAGCGGTTGGGGCGTCGCCGCCGCCGCGCCGTCAAGCTCGTGGAAGAACTCGGTCTGCGCACGCAACGCATCGAACCGATGATCCGCACGCTGGAAGACTTCAGCCGCCGCGTCGACATGCTCAAGGCCGAGATCGACGCCCACAAGAAAGCTCGCGGCCCGCTGGCCGAGCGCAAGCAGAAGATCATGGAGTTCCGCAACATTCTGCGGGCCACCCAAGAAACTCCCACCAGCCTCCGCAATCGCATCAAGAAATTGCGGGTGGTGTATGCCCAGTATCAGTCCGCCAAGCGCGGCTTGAGCGAAGGCAACCTGCGGTTGGTGGTTTCCATCGCCAAGAAGTATCGCAACCGGGGCCTGAGCTTCCTGGATTTGATCCAGGAAGGCAACGCCGGCTTGATGCGCGCCGTGGACAAATTCGAGTACCGTCGCGGCTTCAAGTTCTGCACGTACGCCACCTGGTGGATTCGCCAGGCCATTACCCGCGCCGTGGCCGATCAGAGCCGCACGATTCGCATCCCGGTGCACATGGTGGAAACCATGTCGCGCGTGCGCAACGTCTCGCGGCAGTTGCTGCAAGAATTGGGGCGCGAGCCGACGATCGAGGAAACCGCCAAGCGCGCCGGCACCGCCGTCGACGAAGCCCGCCGGGTGTTGGCCATGAGCCGCTATCCGATCAGCCTCGATCGGCCGGTCGGCAACAGCGAAGACAGCCACTTTGGCGATCTGCTGCCCGACTCGGGCGCGGAGAACCCGGCCATCGGCGCCGCGCAAGAAATGCTCCGCGGCCGCATCGCCAAGGTGCTCAAGACGCTCAGCTATCGCGAGCGCGAGATCATCAAGCTGCGTTACGGCCTGGGCGACGGTTACAGTTACACGCTGGAAGAAGTCGGCCACATTTTCAAAGTGACGCGCGAGCGCATCCGCCAGATCGAAGCCAAGGCCGTCCGCAAGCTGCAGCAGCCCAGCCGCAGCCAGGAGCTTTCCGGGTTCTTGGACTAACACGATCGGTCGAATGCGTCCACGGACTGCTGGCCGCTCTGCCAACCATCGTGAACAACTCACACCAAGCCGGACGATTTCGTCCGGCTTTTTTCGTTGGACATAGACGCATGAACGACGTGCCCAATTTCCGCGGCTCGAAACCGTTTGACAACGCGCCGTGCCGCGGCTACATTGACCCGCCTAGCGTGCGTTGGTGGTCGGTTGTTTCTCTCTGGAAACTGCCGACAAACAGGGAACTCCGGTGCAAATCCGGGACGGCCCCGCCGCTGTAACCGAGTGTTATTAGTTCAAGCTGATTCGAGCCATTGTCGCCGTTTGGGTTTCGATCCACGAGCGACGAGAAGGCCAGCTTGACCGAGCTCGGGAGTCAGAAGACCTACCAACGCTTGACCGGTGGCGCTCCGCGAGGGACGGAGGCCATGGAGTTTGTTGGCCTCTTGGGATGCCGCTAATCGCTCGCTTGAGCCCGTGACGCTCTGGGCGTTCGGTCATGCGCGGTGGCGCTTGTGCGCCATTTCGCAGTCCTGACGTGCCACGTCCGCCGCTTGCGCGCGCGCTTGCGACTCGTTGCGACTGTGAACCTTCCTCGCCGACGTCCTGGTGCTCGCGGTTTCACCTTGGTGGAGTTGCTGGTGGTGATCGCCATCGTGGGGCTGCTCGTCGCCCTGTTGTTGCCGGCGATTCAGGCCTCTCGCGAAAGCGCCCGCCGCGCGCTGTGCGGCAACAACTTGCGGCAACTGGGTATTGCCCTATTGAATTATCACGACGCGCACCAGGTCTTTCCGCGCGGCGGCTGGGTGGCCACGAGCACGAACCTCAGTTGGACGGCGGCCATCCTGCCACACCTGGAGGAACAGTCGCTCTTCGAGTCGATCGATCCAACGGTCCCCTATACCCATGCGGCCAATCTGGCGGTCGGCCAATCGTTGCTGCCAGTCGCGATTTGCCCATCGTCGCCGCGCGAAAACCTCTTTCGCTCGTCGGCCGATCTGCCTGCTTCCAAATCTAATCGCTACGCCCGCACGGACTATACGGCACTGGCCGGCGAGCGCGGGTTGCGAGCGGCCAACGCCACCAATTCGCCCGAACGGGGCGTGCTGATTCGCGCCAAGTGCATTCCCATCTCCGCGATCAGTGACGGCACTTCGCGGACGATGCTGGTGGGCGAGGCGCCCGAGGGCATGCACGCAGTGTGGTTCAGCGTGAGGAACGTGTCCGACCAGTCCGCGCCGATCAACAGCCCCGCCACCTACTCTCCCCAGTACGTATTTTTTGATTTCGGCCAGGAGCTGAGCAGCTATCACCCGGACGGCGCGCTGGCGCTGTTCGCCGACGGCAGCGTGCATTTCGTGTTCGAGCGGATCGACAATCGCACGTTGGCAGCGCTGTTCTCCCGCGCCGGCGGGGAGGTGATCGATGCTCCGTTTTAACCGTGAGCGTGTTTCCCGTTTCCTGTTTCCAAATTACAGAGGAGCCGATCGCATGCGATGGATCGCCAGCGCTATGGGAGTATTGGTTTTGGGGCAGGCCGCCGTTGGCATTGCCGGCCCTTACGCGCCCGCCGCCGGTCAGGCGGGATCGACCGCCATTTTCAAAGATGATCCCGCCATCGTTGCTTGGGCGACGAACTATCAGAACTACACGTTCGGCCCCAACGTTGTCGCCGCCTGGCAAACGCCGGCCAAAGCGCTGGCTCAGGCTGTTGGCGACAGCTTTGATATCGTCAGTCTGGGCGATGGCGGGCAGATCACCCTCACGTTCGCGCATTCAATCACCGATGGACCGGGCTACGACTTTGCCGTGTTCGAGAACGGTTTTGCCGACACGTTTCTAGAAATTGCGTACGTCGAAGTTTCCTCCAACGGCAACGACTTCTTTCGCTTCGCCAATGATTCGCTGACGGCAAGTCCAGTCGGCGGCTTCGGTGCCGTCGATCCCACGAACATCACCGGCCTGGCCGGCAAGTATCGACAAGGCTACGGCACGCCGTTCGACCTGGCGGAACTAAGCGGCGCGTCGCCGCTCTTGGACGTCAACCTTGTCAGCCACGTGCGTATTCTCGACGTCGTCGGCGACGGCGCGTATTTCGATACCTCGGGCGACGTGATTTACGACCTGTATCCCACGACCGGCAGCGGTGGATTCGATCTGGACGCGGTCGGCGTGATGAACGCCGTGCCCGAACCCGCCAGCATCGTGCTTTTTGGCTTGGCGCTGGTGTGCACGACCATGGCCGCGCGTCGTCGCCACTCGATCCAGCGCCATTCTTCCCTCAACCATTGAAGCATCAAAGCATAAGGAGGCTTTTTCATGAACGCTATTTTGTTTCCATACCGGCGAGTTGGCGTGTTGTTGATCGGGGCACTGACAGTTCATGCGAGCTCGACGTACGCCGAAATCGCGGACTTCGACGATCTGGCGCTGCCGGCGGAATCGTTCTGGCATGGACCCGCAGCGGGCGCCAGCGACGAGCCGGATCCCTTTGGCGGCCCGTTGCCCGTCAAGGTGGGCGCGTTCGCCAGCGGCGGCGTCGACTTCGGCAACGAGCACAATCTCAACTACGCTAGTTGGAGTGGTTTCGCCTATTCCAACGTCACCAACAACACGACTCCCGGGTTCGGCAATCAGTACAGCGCATTTGCCGGATCCGGAAACGGCGCCGGCGACGACACCTACGGCGTGGCATTCGGCTACAACGGCATCGCCAATCCGCAGAGCGCAGCGCAAGTGGCCGACCTGCCGTACTTCGAGTTGCCCAATCACGGCATTTTGCAGTCGGCATACGTGACGAACACGACCTATGCGGCACTGGCCATGCGCGATGGCGACACTTTTTCCAAGCAATTCGGCGGAACCAGCGGCGAGGATCCCGATTGGTTCAAATTGACCGCCTATGGCACCGACGCGCTGGGGGCGCTGCTGCCGGCTGCGGTCGAGTTCTACCTGGCCGACTACCGGTTCGACGACGACACCATCGTTGATACGTGGACGCTCGTCGACCTCTCATCGCTTGCGGCAGCCAAGCGCGTGTACTTCAATCTGTCGTCGTCCGATTCGGGCGAAGACGGCATGAATACCCCCGGATTCTTTGCCATCGACGACATCCAATTCGTGCTGGCGCCGGAGCCAGGCAGTTGGCTGCTGCTGGTGTTGGGCATGATCGGAATGGTGGCTCGATTCCGGCGAACGCGTTGACAGTCCGCGGGATCTTCGTATCCAATCGAACCACGATGGGCACGCCGCAGGAACACAATCGCCAGGCATGGGACGCTCGCGTGCGCAAGACCGCCCGGTTCACGCGCCCCGCGCCGGACAAGGAGTATCTCGATCCGCTGGCTGCCGTTGACGGCGTGGGATGGCTGGGCCCGAGCATCACCGGTCAGCGCGTGCTGTGTCTGGCGGCCGGCGGCGGACGGCAAGCCGCGCTCTATGCCGCCGCCGGCGCGCAAGTGACCGTGGTCGACATCAGCCCTGAAATGCTGGCACTCGATCGTCAGGTGGCCGCCGAGCGCCGGCTC
>JBBDYK010000280.1:0-15578 GCA_040901665.1 Pirellulales bacterium
GGCCGTCGTCGCGCGCGCCGGCCAGGCCGTAGCCGCAGCGATTCACCAGGCTCTGCGGCTGGTGGTCGCGAATCGTATCGGCCTCGCGCGCCAACAGCGACGCCAACGCGCCGACCAGACGAGCTTTAGGTGAGTCGGGCTCCGCGCCATTGCTTGCCACCGGCTCGCGTCCTACTTCGAGCACCTGCCCGTCCGCCGTGACGATTTGCAAGCTCTGCACGTGGCGACGGGCCGAACCGTGGCGCAACCAGTGACTGCCGCCCGCGTCGATCGCGATGACGCTGCCCATCGTGGTGACGTCGCTCATGGCCGGGTCGGGGCCGAACTGGCGTCCCAGCGGCCGCAGGAATTTGTTGAGTTGCGCATGCACCAGGCCCGGTTGAATGCGCACCGAATCGTTGTCGAAGTGCAGCACGCGGCGCATGTAGCGCGAGAAGTCGAGCACCAGCCCACCCCCCAGCGATTCGCCGGCCAGCCCGGTGCCGGCTCCGCGCGCATGAATCGGCAGATGATTCTCTGCCGCATATTCGACCACGGCCACGACGTCGGGCAGGGCGCGCGGACGAATGACCGCCAGCGGCCTGATCTCATAAATGCTCGCGTCGCAGGCATAGAGCTGCAAGAACACGTCGTCGCAGCGCACGTCGCCTTTGACGAGTCCGCGCAGATCGGCTTGAATTCGCTCCCGTTCCGGATCCATGACGCTTTGGGCAATGCTCGGCTGGGAAGCGTGAAGGTTAGCGAACGCGAGATCGAGCGCCCCGCGGAGGGCGGCAGGTTAGACGCCGCCAGACGGCCATGCGTCAGGCGTTACCGCGACTGGCCCGCCATGCGGGCCGCCTGTTGGCGATAGCGCTCGTGAGTCTCCAGGTTAAAGGCGCCATGCCGCTCCATGCCGCGGACCGATCGGTACGTAGCCCCGCAGCGGTAGCACATCAAGGCGTCGGGTACGATCAAGTACAGCAGCACGTCGACCAGCGCCGTGGCAAACAGGATCGCAAAGGTTGCCACGGTGTAGGTATATCCCCAGGTAATCGAGCTGCCGACGATGCCCAGCACCACGATTCCCACGCCGATTCGTTGCGGAAAGTCTTTGCGGACAAAGAGATCAGTGCTCGGACACACCAGGCAGCGACGCAACTGTTCGCCGTCGAACGCGTCGCGCCCGATGGCAATTTCTTGCTCACATGCCGAGCAGTGCAGCGGTTGATCGCTCGGGCCGACCTCGCTGCGGGCCGATTGCTGGCAAAGTGGACACGAAAACGTAACGTTCATGAAATGCCGAGTTGCGATTGATCCGTTCACGGAATGGGTAGGTGGCCAAAAGCCAAGCCTTTATGATAAATGATGGCGACGCGAGGGAGAATGACCACCGGGCGCGACGGCCCAGCCGACTTGACACTCCGACGGGGGCCTCCTAGCATGCTTACCCGCGTTGCGGTGCGACAATTTGCGGCATTCTTGGAGCGGCGGCAGCCTGTTTGCGCCAGCGGCGCGAAGAGGCTTTTTTTGTTGGCCAACGGCCTTGCCGGACGGTTGCGGGTCATTCGGCCGCCATGCCGCCACGGTACGAAATGGGTAGAATATGCGGTTCCTTGAGGGAATGCCGCGACCGCGGATCACGGACGATTCATTCAGGACAGTCTGACCATGCTTGAGCTTTCACGTCACGACCCTGACGCCCCGGTGGATATCGACAGCGCCAACTTGGGGTTCCTCGAAGATCTCTACGCCAGCTACTTGCGCGATCCGACCAGCGTCTCGGCCGATTGGCGGCGCTACTTCCGTCGGCTGGGCGGCAACGGCAACGGCGCCCAAACCACGCCGCAATTCGGCCCCACGTTCCGACCGCGCAGCATTTTCAATCCGCCCGACCGCGGCGAGTCGTCCACCAGCAGCGTTCGCGAGCTGGAAATGGCACTGCTGCAGGACCGCCTCGACCAGTTGATTCGAGCCTATCGCGTGCGCGGCCACCTGGTGGCCAACATCGATCCGTTGGGCATGCCGCGGCCGCACCTCCCCGAGTTGGATCCCGAGTACTACGGCTTCACGCCCGACGACATGGAGCGGCCGTTTTCGACCGCCACCATCCACGGTCCCGACGTGCTCACCCTGCACGATGTCATCGATCGGATGCGCAACACTTATTGTCGCGCCATCGGCGTGCAGTACATGCACATGGACGATTTGGGCATTCGCCAGTGGCTGCAAGACCGCATGGAGGGCACCGAAAACCGCATCACGATTCCCAAGCAGGAGCAGTTGCGGATCCTCACGCGCTTGACCGATGCCGTGATTTTCGAGGAGTTCATTCAAAAACGCTTCACCGGCGCCAAAAGCTTCTCGCTGGAAGGGGCCGAAAGCTTGATCCCCCTGCTGGACCTGACCATCGAAAAGGCCGGCGACCAGGGAACCCGCGAGATCATCCTCGGCATGGCCCATCGTGGCCGGCTCAACGTGCTGGCCAACATCATGGACAAGAGCCCGCAGGCCATCTTCCGCGAGTTCGCCGATATCGACCCGAAGCTGCACCTGGGCCGCGGCGACGTGAAGTACCATCTCGGCTACAGCAGCGATTGGGTCACCGCCGCGCGCCACAAAGTCCACCTGTCGCTGTGCTTCAATCCCAGCCACTTGGAATTCGTGTGCCCCGTGGCCGTCGGCCGCGTGCGGGCCAAGCAAGACCGTTCGGGCGACATCCGCCGCGAGCACACCATGGCGCTGCTCATTCACGGCGACGCTGCCGTGGCGGGCGAGGGCGTCGTGCAAGAGACCTTCAATCTCAGCCAGTTGCCCGGCTATCGCACCGGCGGAACGATCCACGTCGTGGTGAACAATCAGATCGGCTTCATCACGTCGCCGCACGAGGGACGTTCCAGCACCTATGCCACCGACATTGCGCGGATGCTGCAGATTCCCATCTTCCACGTCAACGGCGAAGACCCCGAGGCCGTGGCCTTCGTCGTGCGGCTGGCCATGGATTTTCGCAAGGAGTTCGAGCGCGACGTCGTCATCGACATGTACTGCTATCGTCGCCGCGGACACAACGAAAGCGACGAGCCGTCGTTCACGCAGCCGGTCCTCTATCGCGCCATCGAGCAGCGCCCCAACGTGCGCGACAGCTATCTGGAGCGGCTATTGGCCCTCGGCGAAATCACGCGCGAGGAAGCCGACCGCATCGCCAAGGACGAAACCAAACGCCTGGACGAAGAGCTGTCGGTGGCCAAGAGCGAGGAGTATGTGGCCAAACGCGAGCGCCTGACCGACGTTTGGAAGGGCTACGTCGGCGGACGCGATGCCGACGCGCCCGACGTTGCCACCGGCATGGATCGCCGACGGCTGGGCGAGTTGCTCGAAGCACAGACTCGCCTGCCGGCCGACTTTCATCCGCATCCCAAGGCCAAGCGATTGCTCGAAGCGCGGCGCGAAATGGCCCTCGGCGAACGCCCGCTCGATTGGTCCGCCGGCGAAGCGTTGGCCATGGCCAGCCTGGCCGTCGAAGGCTATCGCGTGCGCCTAAGCGGCCAGGACAGCACGCGCGGCACGTTCAGCCAGCGGCACGCCGTGCTGCACGACTTTAGCGACGGCCACGCTTACACGCCCTTACAGCACGTCTCGCCCGACCAGGCGCCGGTCGAAATCATCAACAGCCCCCTGTCCGAGGCGGGCGTGCTCGGCTTCGAATATGGCTACAGTCTCGACTACCCGCACGGACTTGTGATGTGGGAGGCTCAGTTCGGCGATTTCGCCAATGCCGCACAAGTCATCATCGACCAGTTCATCGCCAGCGCCGAAACCAAGTGGAGCCGCCTGAGCGGGCTGGTGATGTTGTTGCCGCACGGCTTCGAAGGCATGGGGCCCGAGCACTCATCGGCGCGGCTCGAACGGTTCTTGACGCTGGCTTCCGAGTGCAACATGCAGATCGTGAACCTCACCACCCCGGCACAGTACTTCCACGCGCTGCGCCGCCAGGTGTTGCGGCCCTGGCGCAAGCCGCTGGTGATGATGACGCCCAAGAGCATGCTCCGCCATCCGAGCGCCGTGTCGACGCTCGACGATTGTGCCACGGGACAATTCCAGAAAGTGATTGCCGACGTCATGGCCGATCGGCCCAACGTCGCGGGCGTGTTGCTGTGCTCGGGCAAGTTGTACTACGAATTGATCAAGGAGCGTGAAGAGTTGGAACGCGAGGACGTGGCGATCGTGCGGCTCGAGCAGCTTTACCCGCTGCCATTCGCACAGTTGAAGGAAGCGCTGGCCCCGTATGTCGACGGCACGCCCGTCTATTGGGTGCAAGAAGAGCCCGAGAACATGGGCGCATGGCGCTTTCTGTTGGCGCGGTTTGGCGGCGAATTGTTCGATCGGTTGCCGTTCTCGGGCGTGTTTCGCCTCGCCCAGTCCGGCGACGGGCTCGGCCAGCGCCCACCGATTGGAGCAGAAAGAGCTGTTGATGCAGGCCTTCGGGTGCATTTGAGTTTTCCGTCCGCGTCGCGGCGATTGGCGCTTGCCGTGCTATGATGCGGCCAGTCGCCGCCGCTGGCTCGATCGATCGACAGCGCCGTTCACCCCGGAATTGAAGTTTTCAAAGGAAAACCCGCAAGGAACCAGTGCCGCCATGGCCGTTGAACTGAAAGTGCCCGCGGTGGGCGAGTCGATTACCGAAGTGCAGATCGGCCAGTGGCTCAAGGGCGAGGGCGCCTTTGCGGCCAAGGACGACAACCTGGTCGAGATCGAAACGGACAAGGCCACGGTGGAAATTTCCGCTCCGGTAGACGGCACGATCACCAAAGTGCTCAAGCAGACCGGCGAAACGGCGGCCATCGGTGAAGTGATCGGCTACATGGAGCCCGGCGAGGGCGCGCCGGATTCGGCCAAGGCCCAGTCTCAGGCTCCGGCCGCGGCCAATGGCGAAGACAAAAAAACCGCCGCCGCCGTGCAGAAGCAGGCCGCCGATTCCATCGGCACTTCGGCCAAGGCCAAGCCGGCCCGCGCTGTTCCTGCTCCGGCCAAACCCGCCCCCGCCGAGTCGTCCACCGAGGCCGATGCAAGCGAGCAGAAGCTGGTGGTGAGCGCCGAGACGCCACGGCCAATCCCGCGGACGCGCGAGATGCCCAAAGCCCGGCCGCAAACACCGTCGACACGCACAACGGGACTCGCCCGGCCGGCGCCCTCCGGTCGCGATGAAGAAGTCGTGCCGATGAGTCCCATCCGCCGCAAAATTGCCGAGCGCCTGGTCAACGCCCAGCACACGGCCGCGCTGTTGACCACCTTCAACGAAGTCGACATGTCGGCCGTAATCGCACTGCGCAACGAACAAAAGGACGCCTTCTCCCAGCGCTACGGCATCAAGCTCGGCTTCATGTCGTTCTTCGTCAAGGCGGTCATCGACGCGCTCAAGCACGTGCCGGCGGTGAATGCAGAGGTTCGCGACAAGAGCATCGTATATCACAACTACTACGACATCGGCATCGCGGTTGGCGGCGGCAAGGGCCTGGTCGTGCCGGTGCTGCGCGACGCCGATCGGATGAGCTTCGCCGAGATCGAGCTGACGATCGCCGACTTCGCCCACCGTGCCCGCGAGAACAGCCTGTCGCTCGACGAGCTGCAAGGCGGCACGTTCACGATCTCCAACGGCGGTGTCTACGGCTCGATGCTCTCCACGCCGATCGTCAATCCGCCGCAAAGCGGCATCCTCGGGCTGCACGCCATTCAAGACCGGCCGGTCGCCCGTAAGGGTGAAGTCGTGATCCGCCCGATGATGTACCTGGCGCTCACCTACGATCACCGCGTCGTCGATGGCCAAGGCGCCGTCACGTTTCTGAAGCGCGTCAAAGACGTCATCGAAGAGCCGATGCGCATGCTGGTCGAGATCTGAGATGCTGCCCGCTGCCGGTGCTTGCTACCGCCCGGGACCAACCTCCGCTGGCAGCTTGGCAGCGCGCTTCCCCAGCATTTCCACCAGGTCCGGCAGGTCGTAGTGCTCAAGCGCGCCCGGCACGACCTGGCTGAGTTGGTTGGCCACCAGTGGCCTGGCAACCACGTCGTCGGCCCATGAGCGGATGGAGTCGCGCACCGCGACCGACCGAAAGCGCGGATCCAACACGGCGGCGTGCAGCGCAACCGGCCCTGCCCGATCGACGCCGATCAGTTGAATCGCGTTGGCGTCGACGCGAGCATCGGCCGCCAGCACGTTGAGCGCGGCCACGAGATCTTCCACCCGCTGGCCCAGCAGCGGCCGGCCAACGTGCATGGCCAGCATGGCATTGCGAAACTCGTCGTTGCGGTATTTGCTTTGCTTGGGACCATCGGCCGTTTCGCCCCAGCCGCGCAAGTCCACAGTCAGCACGACGTGCCCTTGCTTGACAAGCTGTTCGATGGGACCGCCGGGCTCGGCATCGGTCGCCTTGCCCCGTCCATCGGGATAAAGGATCGCCGGTAGCTTTGCCCCGTTCGTATTCGCGTCGTCGGGCACGAAACACAACGCCGCCAGCGGCACCCCATCGGCCGGTTCGATCAGCAGCTTTTCGATGAAATAGCCGTCGCGAGCGACCGTGCCGTGGCTGTTCACCTTTGCCGGTTGACTGCACTTTTCGCGCACGCCGAGCAGCCGCTCGATCGTTGCGCGTCGCGCCGCTTCGTCCGACGCTTGCCATGCTGCCGCCCGCAAGTCCGCCAGTTCCTCGGCCCGGCGAATGGAGAGATCGACCACGCTCACCTCGTCCGCGAACTCGGAAAGCACCTGGCCGCTGGCGGTGACTTGCAGATCGGCGTCGCGTTGCAGTTCGTGCTTGGGCTCGACCACCGCGCGCTCGTCGCTTGCCAGCCAACGGCGCATCCACGCGACGGCGGCTTGCCGGCGCGGCTGGCTGAAGCCGTGCTCGTCGTCGCAGGTGAACAGCGCCACCCGTTCCGGATGACCCAGCGTGCGAAACACGGCCTCCGCGTCGGCATAGGCCGTGCGCGTGCCGCCGATGTCGAAGAAATCGCGCTCGGCCGCCAAAATCAGCGTGGGCTGGGGCGCCCGCATGGCAATGAAATCGGCGTGCTCGATGCCGAACGCGCCCTGGCCGGGAAAGTGCTGTTCGCAGTCCTGCGGGCCGATCGTGTTGAAAAGTTGCTCGACGGTGGTGATGAAGCACGATGGCGCCGCCGCGACAATGCGATCGTCCACGGCCATCAGCCAGGTGGTCATCGTGCCGCCACCCGAGTTGCCGGTGCATCCCAATCGCGTCGGGTCAACCTCGCTGCGACTGGCCAGATAGTCCATGCTGCACAGTCCGTCCCAGATGCGATAGTTGGCCGTGTTTCTGCCGACCAACAGGGCGCCGGGTCCGACCAGTGTGTGCTCGGTGGTGCCATGCGGCGACAGATCGACGATCTGATTGCGCTCGCCCTGGCCGATTGGGTCGTAGATCAACGCCGCGCAGCCATTGAGCGCCAGCAGCACGCACACGCTTTGATACGCTTCGCTGGCCTTGCCGTTGCTGCTATGCCCACAGGGGACGAGCACGCCCGGAATTCTATTGGTTCCTAGCAAACAAATGGGTTCGCCGCCGCAGGCCGATTGCCCGAGTTTTCCGGGGCTTCCGTTGGTCGCCGCTAGCCCGTTGTCGACCTTGGACTCGATCGCCGGCAGCGGATCCGGCAGATAGAGATTCGCCGTGACGTGATGCCGGGGCCGGCTTTCGTAAATCACCCGTTCGATTCGATAGCCGTCGCATTGGATCGTGCCCAGCGTGCGGCCGTTGAGCGGCGTGCGCTCGGGCAAATCGCCCAGCATTAGCGCAAGCTGCCCGCGCAGTTGCTCGCGCCGGGCGTTGATCGCGGCCGGAGACGGTAGCGCTTCAATCAAAGCCTTGCGGCGCTCGTCGTATTGTCGCGACACTTCCCGCAACAAGTACTCGTGCAATAGCGGCCGATCGGCCGGCTCTAGCACGCGCAGCTCGTCGTGGCTCTCGTCCGCTCGCGATGGCGCAACATCCCAAGCGGCCACCGCGGCGAACATCGCGAGCAATAAGTGGCACAACACGCGCATATCGGATCCCGTAGGACTGTTTTGATGTCGCCCGGCCGACGGTTATCTACGGATCGAGCGTCAGCTCGAAATTGCGATAGCGCACTTCGGTCGGTCCGCCGGAGTGCAGTTGCAGGGCGAAGATGCCGCGCCGCGCGCCGCCCGTGTCCTCCAGGTCGACGCACAACTGGCCGTTGATCCAGGTGCGGATCGTGCTCCCCTTGGCTTCGATTTCGTAGGTGTTCCACCCCGGCTTGACGAATTGGGCGGCGGATTTCTTCCACAGCAGGGCGCGGCCGTGCTCTTCGTAGAGCTTGCCCCACCAGCCAAGGCCCATGTCGGCCTGATAGCCTTTGACCAGTCCGTCGGGCAAGCGCTCGCTGCGGAACTGGATGCCGCTGTTGCCCCGATTGTCCACCAGGTTCACTTCCACCTTCAATCGAAAATCGCCGCATGCCAGATCGGTCGCCAGGAACTCATTCTCCTTGAGCCCCGCGCTGCGGCCAACCAGCTCGCCGCCCTCCACGCTCCACAGCGACATGTTGCCGTGCCAACCGGTCAGGTCGACGCCGTTGAACAGCGTCTTGGCCGATTCCTGCGTGGCCAACATGGGCACTTGCGCCGGTCCGGAGACATAAGCCACCAACGCCCGCACTTGCGCGTCGTCCAAAGGCTTGAGCAAGTCTTCGGGCATCATCGATTGATCGCTCAGCTTCATCTGCTCGATTTCGTCGCGCGGCACCACCACTTGCTCGGTCGCGGTCTGCACGGTGAGCGCCGCGTCGCTTTGCGCTTTGACCAGCCCAGTGATCACGCGACCATCGGCCGTCACGATGACGCTGGGCTGATATTCCTTGGCCATCACGGCACTGGGGTCCAGGACGTTAGACAGCAGGTAGTCGAGGTTCGCCCGGTTCGAGCCGGTCAACTCGGGGCCGATCTTGCCGCCGTCGCCAAACAGCGTGTGGCACTGAGCGCACGTCTTGGCATACACGGCGCGCCCCAGCCAGGCATCCGGCTTGCGCGCCGAATCGCTGCTGATCATTTTCGCCACGGCGGCGATCTGCGCCGCCTTTTCCTCGCTCGACTTGCGCGCCACGCCCCAGACCTTGGCGATCGTGTCGTTGATCGCCGGGTCGTCCAGGTTGCGCAGTTGGCGCACCAGGTCGGCCGACAAATCCGTGGCCGGAACCTTTTCGTCCGCCACGGCCGCCAATAGCGCCGTCGCGTAGGCGGCACGTGAGGACAGCGTCGACAGCGCATCGCGCTTTTGCTCGAGGCTGAACCCCGGATAAGCGTTTAGAATGACGCCGGGCGTCTTCGTGTCGTCATAAGCAGCCAGACCACGCAGCGCCGCCGCGCGCAGCGCCTCCGATCCGATCAGTGCTTGCAGCGTCGGCGCCAACTCTCGGTCCTTCATGGCCAACAGGGCGTCGAGCGCGCGTTGTCGCTGTGCAAGCGCCGTGTTCTCATCCACCAGCGTGCGGCGCATCTTCGCCAGCGCCAGCGGATCGCCGAACGTCAGCGCCAAGGCCGTGGCCTGCGAGTTGATCTGCTCGTTGGCGCTGTTCATCAAAGCGGACGACACGCCCGACCAGCCCTCGGGCATGGGCACCTGGCGGCGACCGGTCAGTCCTTCGGCAATGCCTTCCAGCACCGTCAATTGCGTCGCGGCGTCGTTCGACTTATTCAAATGAGCGACCAGCACGGCCAGCGCCTCGGGCGAGCCGATCTTGGCGATCCGCCGTACCATGAACGAGAACACGGTGGGAATCTTGCCGTCGGCGGCCAGTTGCAAGGCCCGCGCCGCATCGACGTCGGCCAACGGCTCGGCCGCATACCAGTACATCAGCGGCAAGTTGTGGTCCTGGGCATCCTCGGCATGTGCCAGCAAACCGGGCAATTGCGACCAGGCCGCCTCGCGCGGCAAGCGGCCGAGCGCCGAGCTAAGATACAACCGTACCACCGGCGATGGATCGTCCTTGGCCAGCGCCGCCAGCTTCTCCAGCACCTGCGACGAAACTTCGCTTGCCGGGTTATCGGTGACCAATTGAATCGTCCAAGCCCGCACGTGCGGTTGATCGTTCTGCAGGCCGCGCAATGCCATCGGCTCATCGAAGTTGCCTGTGAGGTACAGTGCCCACAGCCCGCGCACGCGGCGCGTTTCGTCGGCATGTTCGAACGCCAGTTTCGCCAGTTTGTCGCGTAAGTTTGTATTGGCGCCGCGCTCTTGCAGGATGCGGCGGGCGTGGCGGACATACCAGTCGTTGGAGTTGAGTTGCAGCTCGACCAGCTCGTCGTCGCTTAGTTTTTGCAGGTCGACCGGCTGCGGTTTGGCCTGCTTGTACACGACCTTGAAGATGCGGCCATTCGAGCGATCGTGATTGTTCGTATCGCGATGATGACAGGCGTTCTTGTCGTACCAGTCGATCATGATTGCCTGGCCGTCGGGCCCGTATTGCAGGTTGATGATCTGCGACCAGCGATCGCGCGAGAGGCAGAAATCGGGCGCCCGGTTGCCCACGTAGCCCGAGCCCTGCGGCGTGAGCAGATCCTGGTTGATCCGCTGGCCATGAATATTGTTCATGAAGATTTGGTTGCGATACTCGGCCGGCCAACTTCCGCCCAGATAGATCATGGCGCCGGCGTGGGCGTGTCCGCCGCCGGCAGCGTCCGAACGATTGTTGCCCGAGTGGGGTGTGTCGCCGATCCAGTGCCGGTGCACGGCAATCGTCTTGATATCGTCGTAGGTATTGCGGTTGAAGTGTTGGCCCGCCTGCCGCTGGTAGCGCCCGCCTTGAATCACGTGGTACAAGTGCGGAATGACGCAAGCCGTGCAGAAGCACTGACCGAGCTCGTTGAAATCCACGCCCCAAGGATTGCTCGTGCCCTCGCCGAAAACTTCGAACTCGTGTCGCATAGGATGATAGCGCCAGATGCCGGCGTTGATTCGCGTGCGGTCGGCATCCTTGGCGCCGGGCTTGCCGACGTTCGAGTGCGTGAACACGCCGTGGCAACCGTACAGCCAGCCGTCCGGACCCCAGGTGAACGTATTGAGCGTCTCGTGCGTGTCTTCGTAGTGCCAGCCGTCGAGTAAAATCTCGGGCTCGCCGTCGGGCCGGTCGTCGCCGTCGCGGTCGGGCACGAACAATAGGTACGGCGCCGCCCCGATCCACACGCCGCCGAAGCCGACTTCCAGCCCGCTCACCAGGTTCAAGTTTTCCAGAAACACTCTGCGCGTTTCGTAGCTCCCATTGCCGTCGGCGTCCTCGAAGATCAGGATCCGATCCTTGCCTTGCCCCTCGGGCGCGCGAATCGGATAGGTGTACGCCTCGGCGATCCACAGTCGCCCGCGATCGTCGATCGCTTGCGCAATCGGCTGCAGCACGTCGGGCTCGCCCGCCACCAGTTGCACCTCAAAGTCCTCGGGCACGACCATGTTCCTGGCGGCCTCGGCGGCGGTCTGGCCGTCGAACGGATACTCATCCGGCTCGGCCAACTGCGGCGCATCGGGAAACTCGGGACGCCGCGCATGCACGCGAAAATCATCGAAGTTCAAATGTCCCCAACCGTCGCTGCTCACGTCGACCAGCCGGACGAAGATCTCCTTGCCGATGTGCGGCAACAGCTCGACGACCACCGGCTTGAGCGTCTCGGTGTCGTCGCCCGAGCGCGCGAAGATCACGCGGCCCGTGTCGCGGCGGACCAGCTCGACGCGGGTCTTTTCCGACGAGCCGCCGGCCACTCGAAAGCTGGCGAAGATCTTCGTCACCGCAAACGGCGCGCTGGTGAGCGTGCCTTGCGGCTTGTCGCTGTGCGACGCTTCGAAGCCGCCAATCCAAAAGTCACCGCGATGTTGGCTGGCCATGCCGCGTCCGCGCGCGGTGACCGTGTCCCCCTTCATCGGCTGACCGGCGAAGGCCTCCCCGTCGGCAACCCAACCTTCGAGCGTGCCCTTTTCGAAATCCAGATTCAGCGGTTGCCCGTCCGCCCCCACCGGCAGTTCGCCGATCGGCTCGGGCGCGTCGGCGGCCCAAGCAAGTGGCGCGCCGCACGTTGCCACTGCGCATAGCCAAACTCCCAGCCAAACGCCTCTTGCCGACAGGCAGCTCGGGGACAACTTCTTCATGCTCGCTCTTCCGAGAAGTCTTATGGGAAACTTCGTCCGCAGGAGTCTGCGGACTTACCTGGGCCATTGCCAGACACTACCTTAACAGACGGGCCGCGCGATTTGCAGCGGCCGGTCAATGTGCCCAATAAAACCCGCAAGGAGTGGTGCATGAGCCAGCGACGTTGGATACCAGTTTATGCTCTGGCATGGGCGATTGCACTGGCCCATTGCGTGCATGGCGATCCGCCGCCCACCGCGCCGCAAGCTGCGCCGCAGCCCGGAAAAATCGCCACGTTTTCCATCGTCGCGATCGATCCGGCCACCGGCGTCTGCGGTGCAGCCGTGGCCAGCAAGTATCCCGCCGTGGGTCGCGTCGTGCCGTTCGTCAAAGCGGGCGTGGGCGCTTTCTGCACCCAGCACAATCACAATCCGGCCTTCGGTAATCGGGCGCTGGAACTGCTGACGGCCGACAAGTCGCCGCAGGAAGTTCTCGAAACGCTGCTGCGCGACGACGATGGCGCCGGCGGCCGGCAACTGGCCGTCATCGACCGACACGGCCGCACGGCCCAGCACAACCCAATTGCCGCCCGCGCCGGCAGCAACTGGTGGGGCGCGCTCAGCGGACGTTTCTACGCCTGCCAGGGCAACACGCTGGTCGGCCCGCAAGTGCTCACCGAGATGGCCGCCGCCTACGAGCACACCGACGGCACGCTGGCCGATCGCTTGCTGGCCGCGCTGGTGGCCGGCGACTGCGCCGGCGGCGATCATCGCGGACGCCTGGCCGCCGGCATCATCGTGGCCAAACCCGAAGTCGAAGGCCACTGGCTCGAACTCCAAGTCGACAACAGCGACGACGCCGTGATCGAGCTTGCGCAAAAGTACGTCGAGCTAGAGCACGAAGCAAAAGGCGCATGGCCCACGGGCAATCCGCCGTGGAAGCATCCATGCGAAGGGCGAGTCAAGCCGAAGGCGCCTGACGACAACTCCGCTAAGGAATGACTCGCGCGCCCTGTTAATCTTGCGCCAGGGCCTGATTTCGTTGTGGGCCAACGGCCCAACCTCTATCAGCCACGGGCAACGCCCGTGGACAACTACGGCAGCGCATACGCGACCACATAATCCCCCAGCTTCGTCCCCAGCCGCGCGTGTCCGCCTGCGCAAATGACCACGTACTGCTTGCCGTCGGCTTCGTAGGTCATCGGCGTGGCTTGGCCGCCGGCGGGCAATTCGGCTTCCCAGAGCCCTTTGCCCGTCTCGATGTCGAAGGCGCGGAAGTGTCCGTCGCGCGAGGCGGCCACGAACACCAATCCGCTGGCCGTGGTAATGGCGCCGCCCAGATTGGGCGAGCCCCACTCGCGCGCTCGCGGTTCCAGCTTGGGATCGACCGTGTAGCCCAGCGGCACTTCCCACAGCAGCTTGCCGGCAGCAAGATCGATGGCCGCCAGCGTTCCCCAGGGCGGCTTCGTGGCCGGCAAGCCGCTGGCCGCATGGCGCAGCGTCCGCCGCGCCATGCCAAAGGGCGTGCCGGCCTGTCGGGCAAACTCTTCGCCCAAGCGCGAGCCGCCGCTGCGGCCGCCGTAGTCGGCTTGCGGTATCAGTCGCACGCTGGTCGCCACACGATTGACGTTCGTCACCAGAATCTGCCGCTCGGTGTCGACGGTCATGCCGCTCCAATTGATGCCGCCGACGTTGCCCGGCGCAAGCAGCGAACCGCCCAGGCTCGGCGGCGTAAAAATGCCTTCGTACCGCAGTTGCGCGAACATCGCTTCGGCCTGCTGTTGCTCGGCCGCGGTCGAGCCCCACGGCTCCGCCTTGTGCAAGCCCAGGGCGGGCAGGGCAGGGAAGGGCTGCGTCGGCGAAGTTTCTTCGCCCGGCACGTCGCTCGAAGGTACCGGCCGCTCCTCCACCGCGGTCAGCGGCTTGCCGTTCGCGCGATCCAACAAGAAGATGTGCCCCATCTTCGTGCCGACGGCTACGGCCGGCGTGGTCGTGCCGTCGCGGCGAAAATCGAACAGCACCGGTTGCGAGGCCACGTCGTAATCCCAAACATCGTGATGCACGACCTGGAAGTGCCATGCCGGCTTGCCCGTCTTGGCGTCGAGCGCCACCACGCTGTTGGCAAAGAGATTGTTGCCCAGCCGTTTACCGCCGTAAAAATCCGGCGCGGGGCACGACGTGGGCAAAAACACCAGGCCGCGCTCGACGTCGACGGAAATAATCGACCACACATTGGCGGCCCCCGTCTTCAGCGCCTCGTCGCCGCGCCACGTGTCGGCCCCCGGATCGCCCGGCTGGCGCGGAATCGCATCCCAACTCCACAGCAACTTACCGCTGCGCACGTCAAAGGCTCGCACCATGCCCGAAGTCGTGTCGAAGCGTTGGTTGTCGCCGATCGCCGAACCAACGATCACCGCGTCGCCGAAGATCGCCGGCGGCGACGTCACGGAATACAGCCCGCGGGTTGCATTGGCAAGTCCCGCCGCCAGGTCGATGGCGCCGTCTTTTCCAAAGTCGGCGCACGCCGCGCCCGTGGCCGCGTCGATGGCCACCAGCCTGGCATCGAGCGTGCCGACGAAGATGCGACGCTCCTGCGGGTTCTCGGCCGATTTCCAGTACGACACGCCGCGCGACGCTCCCTCGGCGAACGCAAAGCCCGTCAAGCGAGGGTCGTGCATCCACAGCTCGCGACCGGTCTTCGCATCCAGCGCGATCACGCGAGCCGTGGGCGTGCTCAAGTACATCACGCCGTCAACCACCAGCGGCGTGCATTCGAACGTGACCTTGGTCTTGAGTCCCGGCGCCTTGACGCGTTCCAGCTCGCCCGTGCGATAAGTCCAGGCCACTTGCAGTTGCGCCACGTTGTCGCGGTTGACTTGTTCCAACGGCGCGTGCCGCGTCCCGCCCGCATCGCGGCCAACGCTGGTCCACTCGGCCGGCGCCACTTGCGCAGCGGCGCGCGTGCCCGGTGCTGCCGCGCCGCAAAGCGCCAGCGCCAGGGCGATGCGTGGAACGGCGCGTGTTAAGACCGGTCTGCTGCGACGTCGAGGTTTCATGGACATGACTTCCCGCTGCGCCGTGTTGCTTGAACGAATCCCGAACCAAGTTTGCACCACCCGTTGCCACGACGCAAACCGCGTGCACCGTCCATCAGGTTGTGCTGGGGGCCATGCCGGGTGCCATGCTCACGCTTGCGTGAGCATGCTGCCCCACCGTTGTCGCGTGGGAAGGTGGCGCCCTGCAAAATAAGGATGGCATGCTGCTAGCCCGTTGATGAATTCGCCCGCGCTGCCGTTTTATTGAGACACCGCTCAGTCTATGATCGTGTGCTTCCAGTCACACCAGGCGACGAACCTCCATGGGCTGCGAGGTGTCTGGTGGATGGACGCCGGCGAGGAAGCCAGCACTAGCAGCCCGTTGAAGTAGTCGACGGGCTGCGACATCGCACGATGCGTT
>JBBDYK010000281.1:0-15511 GCA_040901665.1 Pirellulales bacterium
ACTTTCGCGCCGAAGCAACCACCGAATTCCAGGTCATCGCCCCGCAACTCGAAGTCAGCCTGGCCGGCCCCAAGCGCCGCTATCTGGAGCGCAACGCCACGCACAACATTTCAGTGGCCAATCCCGGCACGGCCTCGGCCAAGGACATCGAGCTGGTGGCCGTGCTGCCGCGCGAGCTGCAGTTCGTCTCGGCCAATAACAACGGCCAGTTCGACCCGGCCACGCACAGCGTCTATTGGAGCCTGGAAGAACTGCCCGCCCAGGAAACCGGCACCGTCTCGCTCACCACGCTGCCGTTGCAGCCAGGCGACGCCAAGCTGGTGATCAAAAGCCGCGCGCAACAAAACTTGGCCGATGAGAGCGAGGAGGTGCTGTCGATCGAAGGCCTGGCCGCCATCAACTTCCAACTCTCGGACGCCAGCGACCCGATCGAAGTCGAAGGTCAGAACACGTATGAAGTGAAAGTCATCAATCAGGGCACCAAGGCCGCCAGCAACGTGCAGCTTGTGGCGCTGTTGCCGCCGGAGATGAAAGGTGTCTCGGCCGAAGGCCCGGCGCGCTTCCGCATCGAGGGTCAGCGAATCGTGTTCGAGCCGCTCAAGCTGCTCGGCCCCAAGGCAGAGACGATCTATAAGGTCACGGTGCAAGCGCTCCAGCCCGGCGATCTCCGCTTGCAAGTTCAGATCACCACCGATGAGATCCGCGACCCCATCACCAAAGAAGAAAGCACGCACGTCTATGGCAACGAGTAGGCGCCGTGCCGGTGATGATCGTAGCTGAATTCGCAAGAATTCAGATTTAGGCGCGCTGGCTGAATTCTGGCGAATTCAGCTACCGTTGCTACTTCTCCGTGGCCGTTTTCTCCGGCCCGAAACGGATGTGCTTGGCTGCGTGGCCGGCGAAGGTGTCGCCCCATAGCGCGCGAACCAGGGCGAACTCGGCCACCACGATGATCACCATCACCAGTGCCAGCGACGCCGCGAAGCGCTTGATGAGCGTCAAGTAATCCGGCTCCAACTGCAGCTCTGCCGCCCGTTCGCGCGATGGCAATAGCAATGCCAACAACGTACACGCGCAGGCACTCAAGTGGATCACGCCTTCGGTGATCAGCCGCTGCTCGGCGAACGGCGTGGTGCGCATCAGATTGGCGATCACGATCCACCACAGCAGCACCACGTAAATGAGCTGACCCTTGCCTAACCTCGAAGCGGGCAGGATTTCCACGCTGTGGCCGTTCCAATACCGCAGCATCGGCACGGCAATCGCAATGCCCAACGCCGCGTAGGCGATGCGGAACCAGACGTAGGTCGAGATGCCATAAAGCTCCGGCGCCACGACGTTAGCAGGAAACCACATGGCCTCCAGGTTCTTCACGATGTTGACGTAGCTCACCACCAACAGCACGAACAGCACGGTGGCCGGCTCGGCCCAGCGGCGCACCAGTGGTTCTTCGCTGGTGCGCGGCGCCCGCGTGGAGAGATACGCCATGGCCAGCGCCACGCCAATGCCGGAGATGAACCCAAAAGTTTGTTCCAGCACGCTGTGCCAGTTGGTCGAAACCTCGCGGCCAAAAACCTGCTGTTGAAAACCGGGATAGACGAGCACCAGCTTGACGAGCGTGGCGCCGGAGAATCCCAGTCCGCCGAAGAAGCCGGTGGCCAGCGACGTCCAGGCGATGCCCCACTCCTTTTGGCGATACAGGAATACGAACATGCCGATCATCATGCCCAGCGCGCCCGACCAGTTGTCGCCGCGGGGCGGCGTCATGCGGAGGTGCAGCCCCACGGTCAGCACGGTGAAGCCCAGCCACCAGCCGCCGCACATGTGGAGGATCAGCGACGTGCCCCAGCACACGCGGCTGCGCACGACAGCCAGCACCAGCGCCGCGGCCGCCGCCACCAACACGCCAATCCAATCCGTATCGTTCCAGTCGATCCACGCAGTCTGCGCCTCGAATTGCTCCTGCGTGATGGCTCCCGAGCCGACTTGATCTTGCAAGCCTCCCAGATAGACGTCGAAAAACCGGTCTTGGGCAAACCAGGCCAGGAACACGAAGAACACCGGGATCAACGTTTCGGTGAGCCGCTGGCGATTCAAGAATGCCGGTAGCGCCGTGCCAGCGCCGCCGAACGCCGCCCAGATGAAACCAATCAGAAACAAGCACGCCATGCCGTAGAGCACGCTAGGGCTGTCGCCCGAGTGCGTGAAGGCGATCACCTGCATATAGGAGATCGAGCCGCCGAACGACCAGCCCAAGGCGCCGAAGAATGCAAAGAAGCCGATGCGCCGCTGCCAGTCATCCCGCCCGCTTACCAGCACCGCGGCCATGGCCGCCAGCGCTCCCGGCAGCATCGCGCCGTACTCGTGTCCCCAGTTGCCGCGCACGCCCCAACCGATCGACAGCGACAGCGCGACAAACAGGATGGCCAAAGGCCCATAGGCTGGCGCAGAGTTTTTCGAGAGCATGGAAAAGCGCCTGGAGCGACAAGGGAAGCGTCCGCGTCAGCGCGCGGCAACCAGCGCAGTTGCGGCTCTCGGCGAGCCGTGAAAGAACCGCGTCCCTTCGACGTTACTTCAAGCCGTATAGCGGAGCAAGTTTTCTCCGCAGATGCGCCATCAAGGGCGCGGGCGAGAGCGGTTTTCCCGTGACTTTTTCCACCAATTCGGCCGCCGAGTAGCATTGGCCGTGGCGATGAATCTTGTCGCCGAGCCAGATTTTCAGCGGCTGAACCTCGCCCCGCGCGAATTGCTCGTCGAGGCCGCCCAGCTCTCGATCGGCCGTTTCGAAAAACTGGCTGGCGTACAGATTGCCCAGCGAATATGTCGGAAAGTAACCCACCAGCCCGGCGCTCCAATGCACGTCTTGCAAGACGCCGTCGGCCACGCTCGGCGGGCGAATGCCGAGGTACTGTTGATACTTGTCGTCCCACGCCGCCGGTGCGTCGGCAATCGGAATCTCATCGGCAAGCAGTGCCTGCTCCAGCTCGAAGCGAATCAGGATGTGCAGGTTATAGGTCGCTTCGTCCGCTTCGACGCGCACTAGCGACGGCCGCACGTCGTTGATGGCGAAGTAAAACGCATCGAGCGCCACGTCGCCCAGCGCCAGGGGAAACAGCTTTTGCGCCTGTGGATAAAAGTGCCGCCAGAATGCGCGGCTGCGGCCCACCAGGTTTTCCCACATCCGCGATTGCGATTCGTGAATGCCCAACGAGATGGCCTCGCCGGGCGGCAGCCCGTACCAATCGGCGCGCAGCCCTTGGTCGTAGATGCCGTGTCCGGCTTCGTGCAGCGTGCCGAAGAACGCGGAATTGAAGAACCGCTCTTCGTAGCGCGTGGTGATGCGGCAATCGTTCGGGCCCAAGCCGGTGCAAAACGGATGCGCCGTCACGTCCACGCGCCCGCGCGCGTAGTCGAAGCCGATGGCCGCCGACGCCGCTCGCGAAAACTGTTCCTGCACTTCGATCGGATAGCGCCGCGACACGATGCTCACATCCGGCCTCTTCGAGCTGGCGGCGATCTCCGCCACTAGCGGCACCAGCGCCTCGCGCAATTCTGCCAGCACCCGGGCGATGTTTGCCGTCTTTTCGTGCGGCTCGAAATCATCCAACAGCGCGTCGTACGCCGATTCCTGGTAGCCGAGTGCAGCAGCTTGGGCCCGCTTCAATTCAAACGTCTTGGCCAGGTGCGGCAGAAACGACGCAAAGTCGTTCAACGGCCGCGCCTTTTCCCAGGCGTGCTGCGCCAGCGAGGCCGTGCGGGCCAGCTCCTCGACCAGCGACTGCGGCAGCTTCACTTGCTTGTCGTACTCGCGTTTCAACTGCCGAATGGTGGTGGCCGAGTCCGAATGTGGTTCGGCCGCTAGCGGACTATGGGCCAACTCCCCCAGCCACTCGCCCATGCGCGGATCGACGCTTCGCTGGTGCACGATGCCCGCCAGCAGCGTCAACTGCTCCGCCCGATACTCCGCGCCGGCGGCCGGCATCATCGTCCGTTCATCCCATTCGAGCGCCTCAGCCGCCGTGGCCAAGAGGGCCGTCTCGCGGACGTGCGCACAGAGTTGATCGAAGACGTGTTGGTGTTGCTGTATCATGATCGCTCCGACTTCGAAACTTAGCAGTGCAGGTATCGCGAGCCTACCGCGTTCGCGGGCACTCGACAAGCGCTCAACGTAGCGGGGTCACCGTCGGTGACAACCGGTTAGATCTTGCGATACAATTGCAATTATGTATGGCTCGCTCAAAGCTCGTCTGCGTTGGCGACGTTTCAGCCTGCGATCGATGTTCGTAGCACTGACATTGATCGGCTGTTGGCTCGGTTGGAATGTGCCCCAGATTCGCGAGCGTCGGCAGCTATTAGACTCACTTCGTGCGCGCGAAGCGGTAATTCGCGAAGGCGATCCGCTGGTCGGGCGACCTTTGCCGCTTAGTTGGCGACTGCTTGGCGCCCAACCCGTTTACTACATCGAGTTGAAGCTATCCCGCACTTCAGAGGATGACTTTCGGGCGATTGACAGACTGGTTCCCGAAACGGCGATCGGTCTGGGGGGAGGAGGAGGACCCCGCCAGTTGCGCGATGCGGAGTTCTGACGCGACTTCAATTCAAATTGTGGCACTATGCGCGGCCGCCGCCCCCTCGCCTTGGCGGCCGGCTCCCTTGGCCGCTATACTTCTAGCTGCCCCCTGCGGCCCCATTTTGCCTCTCGCGGATCCTTCGCCGCTAACCCCGATCGCGTTTGGTCCATGCCTAAGTACGTCGTGCGAACCGGAGTGATGCGAGCGCTGGGTGTGTTCTCTTCGAGCCGCGACGAGACCTACCATCGCAATGCCGAGGTCGTGGTGCGCACCGACCGCGGGCTGGAGACCGGCGCCGTACTGTGCGAAGCCACGCCGCAGGCCATCAGCCAGATCAAAGACGCCGGGCATGGCCAGGTGCTGCGCACCATGTCGGCCGACGATCAGCGGCTGCGCTCGCGCCTGCTGGACCAGGCCCGCAAGGAGTTTCTTACCTGCCAGCGGCTAATCGCCGAGGAAAAGCTTGACATGCAACTGGTCGACGTCGAGCACCTGTTCGGCGGCGAGCGCGTGGTGGTCTACTACCTGGCCGAAAACCGCGTCGACTTTCGCGAGTTGGTACGGCAGTTGGCCGCCGAGTTTCAAACCAGGGTCGAAATGCGCCAGATTGGCGTTCGCGACGAGGCCAAGGTGCTGGCCGACTATGGCGACTGCGGCAAGCCGGTCTGTTGCAACACGCACCTGACCGAAATGCCGCCGGTTTCCATGAAAATGGCCAAGATTCAAAAGGCCACGCTCGACCCCACCAAGATCTCGGGCCGTTGCGGCCGATTGAAATGTTGCCTGCGATATGAATACGATACCTACGAAGCGTTGCAGAAAGAGTTGCCTCCCTTGGGTTCCGACGTCGTCACGTCCCGCGGCCGGGCGCGCGTGTTGGCCCAGGAAATCCTGGCCGGCCAGATCCTGATCGAAACCGAAGACCATCGCCGCGTGCTGATCGATGCCGGCGAAGTGCTGACCGTATTGAAGCGCGGCGGCGGCCAGGGCCGTGAACCGCGCGAAAAGCCGCCTGAACCTCGCGCCTGACACTCCGAGCCGTACCGTCCACCACCGGCAAGCAGCAAGAGCCAAAATCACCATGCTCGACCCCTCGCATCCGATCGCCAAATTGCTCAAGGACGATCGCCGCTACAAGATCGACGCCTATGCCTTCGTGTTCGAGGCGCTCAACTATGCGCACACCAAGCTGGGCATGGGCACCGAACGCCCGGCCGAAAGCGAAGAAGGCGAACCCGAGGACGCTCCGCGCGAGGCCGAGCGGCATCTCACCGGCCAACAACTGTGCGAGGCCATCCGTCAGTACGCCCTGGAGCAGTATGGCTATATGGCCAAGTGCGTGCTCAATACCTGGGGGGTACAAAACACGGGCGACTTCGGCGAGATCGTATTCAACCTGATCAACATCGGTCAGATGCGCAAGACCACCGAAGACCGCCGCGAGGACTTCGACGACGTGTTCGATTTCGACACCGGCCTGCAAGAGAGCTTCAAGATCACGCAGGCCGACGCTTAGTCGCGGCCCGCGAATCCAGTGTCGCGCTCGTTGACGGATCGAGCGTGCAGCCCTCGGCTTCGCCGGGGACTCCGTGATTTCCGAACACGCCGCTCGTTGCGTCGCTCGTGCAGAAAGGATTCCCACCAGGCACCGTATGTCTCGCGCTCGCCCCACTTCGCCAAGCAAGAAACATCCCGGGTCGCCCGAGCGCGAAGCGCCTCCCGCGCTCGCTCCGCCGCGCAAGCGGCCGCTGCTGCTGGCGCTATCGATCGCGCTATTGCTGGGCTGGCTGGCGTTCATGGTCGCCATGGCCTGGCGCAACCTGACATAGTCGCACAGAGGCTCCCGCCGATGGCTGGAACTCTGGCCAGCAAATCGCCAGGCTCGAACAAATAATCGCCACGCGCCGCTCCGATCATCTCGCTGGCGACGTAGTGTCTCTAGTAATTCTCTGCGGATGGCTGCGACATTGCTTGCCGTAGCGGTCGTAAGTTGCAACAATTTTCAAGTGGCCGCCGGACGATCGAGCGCGCCGCGCCACTCTCATGCACGGCCAACAGGAGGCAGCGTCATGTCCCGTTTCGCAACCGCCGTAGTATCGCTGGCCATCGCGTTTAACTTTGCCTTCGCGCTGCCGGCCATGGCCCGCGCCGCAGATGCAGTGGCCAAGCCGGCCGACGCAAAGACGTATGAAAAAACCGTCAGCAAGGCGATTGAATTTCTAAGCAAGAGCCAGGCGGCCGATGGTTCCTTTAGCGCCGAGGCCGGGCCCGCTGTCACGGCGCTCGTGGCCACGGGCATCCTCAAGTCGGGTCGCTCGGCCGACGATCCTGTCGCGGCTAAGGCGCTCAAGTACGTGCAAGGTTTCGTGCATCCCGACGGCGGCATCTATGCCGAAGGCTCGTCGCACCAGAATTATGAAACGTGCATCGCCATCCAATGCTTCCAGGCCGCCAACGCCGACGGTCGCTTCGACAAGCTGCTCGCCGGCGCCGACAAGTTCGTGCGCGGACTGCAATGGGACGAAAGCGAAGGCCACGACAAAGCAAGCGTCAACTTCGGCGGCGCCGGCTACGGCGGGCACAAGCGGCCCGATCTTTCCAACACCTCGTTCCTGCTCGACGCGCTTCAGTCCAGCGGCGCCGGTCCGGACGATGATGCGGTGCAAAAGGCGCTCGTGTTCGTGTCTCGCTGCCAGAATCTGGAGAGCGAAGACAACACCACGCCCTTTGCCGCCAAGGTGAACGATGGCGGCTTCTATTACACGCCCGCCGCCGGGGGCACGAGCCAGGCCGGGGCAACCGAAAACGGCGGACTGCGCAGCTATGGCTCGATGACCTATGCGGGCTTGAAAAGCATGATCTACGCCGGGGTGAAGCGCGACGATCCGCGCGTCAAAGCCGCGCTTTCCTGGCTGGCCAGGCACTACACGCTGGAAGAAAACCCTGGCATGGGGGGCGCCGGCTTGTACTATTACTACCAGACCTTCGCCCGCGCGCTATCCGCCGTCGGCGCTGACACGTTCACCGACGAGTCCGGCAAAGCACGCGATTGGCGGTCCGACCTGATCCAAACCCTGGCCGCCCGCCAAAAGCCCGACGGCTCCTTCCTCAACGATACGCCCCGCTGGATGGAAGGCAATCCAAACCTGGTCACCGGCTATGCCTTGCTGGCGCTGGCGCAGTGCAAACAGTAGGCGATCAGTGCTCGGGCGATCGGGAGGGCGAGGCTCCCGCCGAGCCTGGTGCACCATTGAGTCCTATCGAATCGAAGTTCGCAGCCCGCATGAACCCCTCCCTAAATCCTCCGCGTTCCCCGGCGAACTCCGCGGCAAGCCGTTTCAATCCAACGATCTCACCGGCACCTTCCTCCAGCCTCCCGTCCCCCGCCTCCCGCCTGCTCTCGCACGACTTCTACGCGCGTCCCGCGCTGGCTGTCGCTAAGGAACTTTTGGGCAAGGTGCTCGTGCGCCGCATCAACGGGCAAGATGTGACGGCGGTCATTCACGAGACCGAAGCCTACATCGGCCCGCACGACCTGGCGTGCCACGCGAGCAAGGGGCGCACGCCGCGCACCGAGGTCATGTTCGGACCGGCCGGTCATTGGTATGTCTATTTCATTTACGGCATCCACTGGATGCTCAACGTCGTAACCGGCGACGTCGACCATCCGGCGGCTGTGCTCATCCGCGGCGCCGGCGATTGGACCGGCCCTGCGAAGCTCACCAAGGCGCTGGCCATCGACAAGGGACTCAACGGCGAACCGTCCGTGCCCACCAGCGGCCTGTGGATCGAAGACCGCGGGCTGCGCATTGCGCGCGGCCGCATCGAGCGCACGCCCCGCATCGGCGTCGACTACGCCGGTCCCTGGGCCGCCAAACCCTATCGCTTCGTGCTCGCGCCGCCGGTCGAACGGCGCGCAGCTCGATAGTTTGACAGCCGCCCCGGGGTGTGACACAGTGAGACGCGGTCGCCTCACGCCAATACGCCGTCCAACCGTGCCAGGAGTTTTCGCATGCCCGCCCGATCGCTACTGTCTTCCGCCGTGATTGCCTGCCTTGCTGCGATGGCGTCGGCCGAGGAGCACGCACTGCACACCTTCGACGTCATTCCGCTCACCGACGTCTACTACTCCGAAGGCGCGGGTGTGGGCGATATCGACGGCGACGGGATTGCCGACGCGGTCTATGGACCCTATTGGTTCGCCGGCCCCGACTTCAGCAAGAAGCACGAGATCTATCCGCCCAAGGCCCAGCCGCGCGAGCGCTACGCCGACCATTTCTTCGCCTGGGTCTACGACTTCAACGGCGACAAGCGCAACGACGTCTTTGTCGTCGGCTTTCCCGGCACACCCGGGTACGTTTACGAAAATCCCGGTTCCGAGGGCCTCGACAAGCCCTGGCCGAAGCACCAGGTGATCGACTCGGTGAGCAACGAATCGCCGCAACTGCTGAACCTTTTTGGCGACGAACGGCCCGAGCTTGTCTGCACGAACAAGGGCTATTTCGGCTATGCCACGATCGATTGGGACAAGCCATTCGAGCCCTGGACGTTTCACAACATCAGCGAGCCGGACGCGCCCAAGCCCTTCGGCCATGGGCTGGGCATCGGCGACATCAACAGCGACGGCCGCACCGACATCCTTATCAAGGACGGTTGGTTCGAGCAGCCCTCCGATCTTTCGGCCGATCCGCAGTGGACTCTGCACAAGGTGCGCTTCGCCGGTCCGGGCGGAGCCGAGATGTACGCCTACGACGTCGATGGCGACGGCGACAACGATGTGATCACGAGCCTGGCCGCCCACGAGTTCGGCCTGGCCTGGCACGAGCAACTCAAGGATGGCGACAAGATCATCTTCCGCCCCCACACGATCATGGGCAGCAAGCCCGAGGAAAATCGCTACGGCCTGGTGTTCAGCGAGCTGCACTCGGTGAACCTGGTCGACATGGACGGCGACGGGCTGAAGGACATCGTCACCGGCAAGACCTACTGGTCGCACCACACGCAGAGCCCGTTGTGGGACGCGGGCGCCGTGGTCTATTGGTTCAAACTGGTGCGTGGCGCCGACGGCGTCGATTGGATCCCCTACCAGGCCGCCCCCGACACCGGCATCGGCCGCCAGGTCACCATCGCCGACGTCAACAAAGACGGCCTGCAAGATATTTTGGTGGGCGGCATGAAAGGAGCCCACGTGCTGGTGCACAAGCGACAGGAAGCGTCCCAGGAGGAGTGGAAAAAGGCGCAGCCGAAGACGGTGGAGTAGAACGCACAACTCGTCGGCTCCCAACAACACATGGCCATTCTCGTCAAACCCAACTGGCGCTGGCGGATTTCGCTGCGGATGCTGCTGGCGGTGGTCGGCGCGCTGGCGTTGTTTCTTGGCTATCACGTCAACTGGCTGCACGAGCGGCACGCGTTGCTGGCGAAGTACGACTACCTGGCCGCCTCCGCTGGGGCGGAGAGTGAATTCTTGCGCGACGAGTGGCGCTGGCGCAATCCGGCGGAAACAAGTGTCGAACCGCCGGGCCTGTTGGGACTGTTCGGCGAGCGCGGCGTCGAGGAATTGTGGCTGGTGTTCTATTCCGACGATCCGGCCCATGCCGCCGCGGAGCGCGCCACCGAGTTCGGTCGGGCCAAGCGGCTGTTTCCCGAAGCCGACATCTGGTTCAGCGAGTTTCCCCGCGACCCGCACCAACGCCTCGGCCGCGCGCTGCAATATCGACATGCGGCGAACTAGACGATCGGTTAACCACGACGAAACAACGGCACAACCGACGAGGAGACGAGCAAGTCAATCAAACTGCCGAGGACGCGGAGGATCGCAGAGGACGAGATTCTTAAGAATTCAACTTCCGAAATCGATTCTTCGTGTCCTGCGTGGTTATTTCTCTTCGTCGTGTCGTTGTGGTAGTTAATCCAGCGCCGCCTATCCCACCTGCGCCAGCACGTACGGTCCCTTGGGGATCACGGCGATCGTGGCGTCCGGCCCGTATTCGGCCAGCGAGTCGGCCACGGCCTGCTCGACGCTGGGCGCGCTTTCGACGAACAGCGTGTTGAGCGTCTCGCGCGACAGGCCGTCGCTGACCACCTTGACCTTCGCCTTGCGGCGCACCTTGGCGAGTTCTTCGAGTTGCCACTGGTCGAGCCGGAAGTAGTCCTTGCCCAGGATCCGCTCGACGAACACTTCGAGATTCGCGTGCTCGGCGAACAACTGCTGAAACTCGGGACTGCCAATGCCCTCGGTCAGTCCGGCGGCCAGGATGATCGTGCCCCCTTGCTTGACGATCGGCAGGGCGCCGGTCAGGCCCTTCACGGACTGATAGAACGTGGTATCGAGGGGATAGCCGGCCGAGCTGGTCACGACGATATCGACCGGCTCGCGCACGCGGTCGATGACCACGCTCCGCACGAACTCGACGCCCTCCAGAAACGCCGCTTCCATGTCGCCGGCCACGAACTTGAGCGGCCGCCGTTCGGCGTCGATCACCACGTTGACGATGAAGTCGCAGCCGGTGTGCCGGCCGATCCAGGTGTTCTCCTCGTGGACCGGGTTGCCCTCCAGAATTCCGCAATCGGCCTTGGGATGCTCGATGAAGTCCGGGCCGTGCCACACCTTGACGGTTTCGAGCGCAGCCAGACCCGGGCAGATCAGCTTTCGCCCGCCGCTAAAGCCGGCCATCAAATGCGGCTCGATGAGCCCGGTGGTGATCTTCAAATCGGCCTGCACGTAACGCGAGTCGATCCACACCGGCACGCCGCGAGGGCTGGCGCCCAGGTGTGTGTGCTCTTCCAACCGTTGGCCGTGATGATTCTCGACGCGATAATTGGCGGCAATCTCGGCGCCGACCAACTCGATCAGCTCGTCTCCTTCGTTGGGCCTGTGCAGCCCGGTGGCGATCAGAATGGTGATCTTGTCGCGCGGGATGTCGGCCGCTTCCAGCGTGGCGAGGATCCGCGGCAGGATCAATTGATTGGGGACCGGCCGCGTGATATCGCAGATGGCGATGCAGGCGTCCTTGCGGCCGCGCGCCAGTTGGGCCAAGGGGGGCGCGCCGTTGGGCTGTGTCAGCACCGCATCGAGCGCCGCCATCGGATCCGCCAGCGGCGCCGCGTCCTTATAGGCCAGCGTGCGCACCACGCGCTCGCCGGGCAGCTCCACCTCGAGCCCCGTGTGAGCATACTCCAGTCGAACGCGCATGACAGTCCACCCCGCAAGAAAAGCGCGACGCGGCTACTTCTTCTTGCCTTCGGGCTTCTTGCCTTCGGGCTTCTTGGCTTCGGCCTTCTTGTCGCCACCGGCCGCGGGGGCCGCAGCGCCGGCTTCGCCTTCGCCCTCTTCCTTTTTCTTTTTCTTCTTCTTCATGGCCAGCTTGAAGACGCGCACTTTCGGCAGTCCGAACACGCTGTCGCCTTCCTTCCAGCGCTCGCTCTGCGTGAGCTGCGTCAACCGCTCGGCGCGCGTCAGCACGCTGCGAGCACGAGCCAAACCGCGGCGCATCCGCAAGCTTTTGTCCATCGTCATGGCGGGATCATCCTAAGTCGAAACGTATGAGATTAAGTTGGCGAGGCGCGACCGCTTAAGCCACGCCGTGAATCGCAGTGGTGCGTATTTTTTTCGCCAGCCCTCGTGCGAGCGATTCGCAGGGCCGCCGAAACTGCCCAGTATACGGCTGAATCTCGCCGGCCACAAGCGGAAGTGGGGCGCCGACTCCGGGTAGAATGCCGTGATGGACCGGCCCATCGTCACACGTCGCGGCAGATTTCGCTATAGCCTGCGGGCATTGCTGGCCGCGATCACCGTGGTAGCGGTTTGGCTCGGCTGGAACGCCAACTTCGTGCTCGAGCGGGATCGGCTGCTAGGTTCGAAGGAATTCCTGCTCACGCTTGAGCCCCGTGGCACCGATCCGCGCGACATGGCAAAGGCCACCCGGCTGGCTGGCCAGGGCTACATCCTGGCCGGATCATCGCAAATGATTCCGCCATTTTACAAGCGACGGCCAATGGGTTACTCCCTCCCGAAATCGTGGACGCTCCTCGGCGCAGAGCCTCTCGAAATGGACATCTGGCTGACCGATGATCGGTACTCCACAGCCGATGCCGAGCGCATCCACCGACTCTTTCCCGAGTGCCAGATCACGCTCATCCCCTATGAGCTTGCGAAGCGCAAGTTCTTGCGCTAGGCTCTGTCGGTTTTATTGAACCGGATCGCGTGTTCACGGTGCGGCGTCCATTACTTCCCCGCCCGCGCGGGTGACCAGTGCGTCGTACACCTTCGGCTCGATCGTGTCCGAGAGGAAATGCGCTGAACCGTCGCCAGCCAGATGGCCGACCACGCCCGGGTGCATGCTCGACGAGGCGAACCGGCAATCGACCGAATCGATGGCGTCACCCCATTCGTAGTAGGGCTCGTAATTGAGCGTCGAGGCGTCGGCCACCGCATAGCTTGGCACGTTGTCCGCCGAGAATGGTCGCGCCACGGCCGCCGCGCCGGTGCCGTCGAGCCACACCGCGACCTCCTGCTCGCGCGTCTCGGAGATCAGCAGCGTGTGCGACAGGCCGTCGGTCACATCGCGCAGCCGCGTGGCCGATTGATAGTAGATCGTGCCGTTGGGATTGCGTTCGCCTAACGCGTCAGGCCCCCACAGCGTGCCGACGTCGGTGGCGCCCAGCGCCACATAGTTGCGAATCGCCAGGCGATCGGACAGCTCCAAGTACTTGGGACCCTGCGAGTAGTCCGTGCCCACGAACGACGGGCATCGATAGACCGGCACGATCGTGGCCGCGGCCACGCGGTTTTCCGGCGCTAGCGACGACACTTTGAAGTCGATCGTCGCGTGTAGCGACCCTTCCTCGAGGTATGGCAGGAGCAGGCCGGCCCAACTGTGCAGATGCGCCGACGGATCGCTGGCAATGTTCCACACGCCCACGTCGACCGGGCTGGTGCTGGCCGGCGGCAACAGCGTGTGCACGTCGGCATAGTTCAGCATCGCCAGGCCAAGTTGCTTGAGATGGTTGGCGCACTGGGCCCGCCGAGCGGCCTCGCGTGAAGCCTGCACGGCCGGCAGTAGCAGGCCGATCAGCAATCCGATGATGCCGATCACGACCAACAACTCGATCAGCGTGAACGCGTGTTTAGCGCGTGCGCAGCGCAACATGGAGAAACGCCTCCGCGCGGCCGGTTGGCCCGGCCGCTGCCCCTTGTTGCATTGTAGGGGATTTTGCGCCGAGCAACCAAGTAAAATCTAGTCGTCGATCCGCGCGTTCGGCAGGCTGCGGCGGAGGCCCTTCGCGCCGGCTGGCGTCACGTTGGTGTGATGCAGGATGAGCGTGCCCAACTGGTTCAAGCTGCGCAACTGGACGAGCCCCGCGTCGCTGACGGCGGTGTGCCCCAACGACAGCGTTCGCAACTCCGACAAGTGCCGCAGCGCCGGCAGTCCCGCGTCCGTAATCTGCGTGCGTCCCAGGTGCAGCGTGCGTAGGGCGGTCAGGCGTGCGATGTGTTGCAGGCCATCGTCCTTCAGCGGCGTGCCCACCAGATACAGCGTGTCCAGTTCCGTCAGCCCGCCAAGCTGGGACAGTCCGGCGCCGGTGACTTGCGTTTCGCTGAGATTGAGCGTCTCGATGCCCGGCAGCGCCGCCAGCATGGCCACGAGCTCGTCGTCGGCCTGGGTGCGGCTCAGGTCGACCTCGGTCACGCGCCCGTCCTTGTCGAGGCGCACTTTGCCGCCGGCCGCTTCAATGGCTGCCACGGCCTGCTGGTCGGGCGGCGTCGAGCATCCTCCGCCCATCAAGGCAAACAGTGCGATCGCACAGCACCAGCCGACGGTCGTTTTCATGACAACAATCCTTTGAGGCCAGCGGCGGCGGTTTCCTAGGCTGCGATTTCCTGTTCGACGCCTTTGATCAACTTCAAGAACTCTTCCATCGAAGCGGGCCGCTTGTCTGGCTCGGACTCGATGCAGGCGTTGATCGCCAGCTCCAGCCGTTTGTCGATCTTGGGGCAATATGTGCGAATGTCGGTCGGCTCCACCGAGCCGTGCGCCATGGCCGCCAAACCGGCCCCACGCGGCCAGGGCAACTCGAATGCGCACAGTTCGTACACGGTCACGCCAAAGGCAAAGATATCCAATTTCTGGCTGGTCGGGCGACGGCGAACCACCTCGGGAGCCATATAGTTGGCCGTGCCCGTGCGATTGCCCGGCTGCATGAACGGCGGCGTGGCCGGTACCGACAAGCCAAAGTCGATCAACTTGAGCGACGTGCACTGCTTGTCGACCACGAAGTTGCGAGGGCAAACGTCGCGGTGGATGTAGCCGGCGCGATGCACCGCGGCCAGCGCTTCGGCCATTTGTCGAATGAGCGGCATGCGGCGGCCTGCGAGCAAGGTGCTGCGGGCGACGATCAGCGAGTTGAGTCCCGGGCCGTCGAGAAATTCCATCACCACGTATTGTTCGCCGTTGGTCGTCAATCCGTGCTCAAACGTCTTGACGATGCGCGGATGCTCCATCGTCACGGCGATTTCGCCTTCTTTCGGCTTCTTGACGCCGACGAAGCGCGCCTCGAGGGCCCTGGTTTTCTCCTTGTCGAGAATCTTCAGGCCGACGATCTGGTCGGTCTTGCGGTCGCGCGCCATGTGAAACTCGGACATCGTGCCCGAGATGGTTTCGCGCAGCAATTCGAAGCGGGTACTAATGTTGGCTTTCGACGTGCCGCCGCCAAAAAGCGACTTGAACAAACTCATGGCGCTGGTCTTTCCCCTGCCCCGGCGCTGCCACGCGACCCTGATCCGATGTGCTTCGCCGCGGCGCGCAACCGCTGGTGCGCTACTCTATTCCGAACGCTTTGCGCAGGCAAGCGAACGTTCGTGTCCGCAACGATCGTCCGCGGTTAGCAGTCCGTTGAAAAATGCCATCATGGCATTTTTCAACCTCGCCAAGTGCGAA
>JBBDYK010000282.1:0-15473 GCA_040901665.1 Pirellulales bacterium
ATTTTGCAAGAGTCATGCGCAAGTTGATCGACGACAGCGCGTTGATTCCGCGCTCGATTTATTTTCCAGCCAAAAAGCACTGAAAGAAGGGCCACCAGCACCAGCATCGTCCGCAGCGAAAAGCGGAACCAGCGGCGGTTAGGGGCGAGGGTCATGGGAGGTCAGTAAATCGCTGGCCCGAAAAGTGCCATCGCCAGGCCAATCAGGATCAGTGCCCCGAAGGCGCATAAGAGCAACTTCAGGTCATCGCGGGCGTCTGGGCTCATTCCGGCATCTATGAAAGAGTTTTTTTCAAGTGCCTCGCTGCCGAGTGACAGACCAAATCGCTAGCGGCAAGCTCAAAGCTCCAATGAGCATGCCGGCAATTTCAACCGCTGTGCCGCGCTCCCGCTGGCCGTCGTCGAGCTTGTGATGCCGTGTCGGAAAAAGGACATTCGCAGCCAGATTGCCAACATAAGCACCGCCCGTTCCACCAAGCAACGTTAACAGGGCCATTGCAATTAGACGACGAGCCTTCATGCCCGCCATAGTATCAGAGGTCAGGAACCATTTCGCAGCGGCGGACAGCGAGGCGTCGAGTCCTGAGAGGTTAATTGGTCGGGCCGATTTAGTTCTGCTCGTTTGGGGGCAGCAATTCATCGCTGCCGCCCTGCCATTCGATCAAGCCGTAGATGAATGCAAAGAGCCCGGCAATCGCGGTCAACTTTATCGGCCAGTGGTCCATCGACCATTCGCCGAAATAGCTCAAGGCCCCGTAGAGAACTGCTCCGATCATCGCGCCAGCAATCGCATGTCGGACCACGCTCCAGGCCGTGGCGTTCTGGTTCACCTTCTCGAAGAATCCCCACGGCTCTCCGAACCGAAACCAGCGGCGTTTAGGGGCGTGGCGCATTGATGTCGGTAGTGGACAAATTTGACTTCAATAGGAATTCACGAGTTCTTGGGCTCTCAAATACAAGTGTCGCGCCAACACCAGGGCGAGGCCCTCGGCAGTCAGTAACGTCAGAATGAAGCGAACGCCAATCCTTCGTCGGCCAAGCCAAAATGCGGCGAACGTGATCGGCACCCACAGGAAGGATGACCACCCAGCGGCCCATTGAGTGTGATAAGTCCACTCCCACAACGTCGGTTCGATGTACGAAGTCGCAAGCATGTCAACGTCATAACCGATCGGGACCGAAGTGAGGGAGCCCTGGCGAGCCCGCAACAGGCATGGGCGACAGCGTTCGCCAGCGGTAGAATTGGTTGCTTCCCTTGCATGTGCCGATCTCGAACCCTGCCATGAGCCAGACTGACGCTACGCCTGCTCGCTTGCAGCCTGAGCCGTTGCCCGCCAACCTGGCGAGCGTGCAGCCGGGCAGGGGCACGTGTTATCAGATCGAGCTGGCCTGGGGGCGCTGGCGGCGCTGGTGGCTGCGGACCTTTCGGCGCGGGTACGTCGAGCGGATGCAGGCGCTGCGCCAAGGCTCTTGCGACGGCGCGCCGCACGAGATTCTCGATCCGCGCGATTTGAAATACTGCCGCAATCGCTGCGCCTGCGACTGGCTCGATCGCGACGATCCGTTTCGCTGGCGCGCGAAGCTGCCCTTTGCACGCTGGGGGCTGGCCGAGTTGCAACTGATGGGCTGGCCGCTGCTGGTGACTACGATCGCGGCCGGCTGGTACTGGTGGCCGCTGGCCATCGCGCCGGCGGTGCTGCTGGCCTTCGTGCTCTACTTTTTCCGCGACCCGCCGCGCAGCGTGCCGCGCGACGCCGGCTTGCTCGTCTCGCCCGCCGATGGCACCGTGGCCGAAGTGACCGAGCTGGCGCACGACGAGTTCGTGGGCGGGCCAGCCGTGCGGATCGGCATTTTCCTGTCGATCTTCAACGTGCACGTGAATCGGTCTCCGGCCGAAGCCCGCGTCATCCGCCTACAGTATCATCCTGGCGCGTTCTTGAACGCGCTCGATCCGTTGAGCGCGATTCGCAACGAAAACCTGTGGATCGGCCTGGAGGAGGAGCGGCCGCCCCATCGGCGGCTGGTGGTGCGGCAAATCGCCGGACTGATCGCCCGCCGCATCGTCTGCGACCTGCGCAGCGGCGAAATCGTCCCTCGCGGCCACAAATTCGGTATGATCAAGCTGGGCTCGCGCACGGAGCTGATCCTGCCCATTGAAGACCACCTGCAAGTGCTGGCCAAGGTGGGCCAGAAAGTGCAGGGGGGCGTGACCGTGCTGGCCCGCTATGAGTCGAACTAGAGAGATCCGCCGCGCATAGCCGCGCGGCGCAAGGTGACCTCATGAATCGCATTCGCACTGTCGCCGTGTTTCCCACGCTCTTTACGCTGGGCAACCTGGTTTGTGGCTTCTTTGCGATCGTCGTCTGCGCGCGGGTCGAGCGCCCCACGTCGGTGGCGGTGCAGCCTTCGGCCGACATCGTCTTCCGCCAGCCGACCAAGGTGCTGCGGCAACTCGATCCGGCCGACGACACGCACAACATCATGCTCAGCGGCTGGCTGATCTTTCTGGCCATGATCTTCGACGCGCTGGACGGCCACGTGGCCCGGCTGTCGCGCACGACCAGCGACTTCGGCGGCCAGCTCGACAGCCTCAGCGACGTGGTGACGTTTGGCGTGGCGCCGGGATTCCTGCTAGTGAAAATGTGTCCGTCGTTCACCTTTTCGCACAGCCAGGTTTGGATCATCGCCGCGTCGTTCGCCGCCTGCGCAGCGCTCCGGCTGGCGCGCTTCAACGTGGAGAACACGGCCGACGACGATCACCTGCAATTCAACGGGCTGCCCTCGCCGGCCGCCGCCGCCTCGATCGCCGGCTTCGCGCTGTTGTTCTACGAGCTGCGCCGGCAAGGCAACAACTTTTTGTACGCCAGCGAGATCGACTCCGCCGTGCAGACCATCTTGCCGTTCTTTGCCCTGCTGGTGGCGTTGCTGATGGTTTCGCGCATTCCCTATCCTCACGTGGTCAACCAGGTCTTTCGCGGCCAGCGCAGCTTCGGGCACGTCGTGGCCCTGCTGTTCGCGGCCGTGGCCATCATGTCCATTCACGCCTACGCCGTGCCGCTGTTGGGCGTGGCGTTCGTGCTGTGGGGCCCGGCGCGTTACGTGTGGCAGCGAGCGTTGCACCGTCGCGAAGCCGAAGAACCCATTTTCTAGCGCTATCGATACCGCGCCACTTTAAACCCCCATCATGTTCACCGGCATCATCCAACATCTGTCCAGCGTGGCCGACGTGCGCAACGAGCCTCCGGGCAAGCGACTGCTGATCGCGTGTCCCGAGCTTTGCCGCGACGCGGCCATCGGCGACAGCATCGCCATCAACGGCTGCTGCCTGACCGTGGTAACCAACGACGGCGACCGGCTGGGATTCGACGCCGGCCCCGAAACGCTCGCCCGCACCACGCTCGGATCGCTGGCCGCGGGCAGTTCCGTCAATCTCGAAGGGTCGCTCCGCGTAGGCGATCGGCTGGGCGGGCATTTCGTCACCGGGCACGTCGAAGCGATCGGCCAGTTGGTCGAGCGCAACGACGATCGCGACTGGTCGACCTTTTGGTTTCGCTTCCCGGCCGAGTTGGGCCGCTACCTGGTTCCCAAGGGCTCGGTCGCCGTCGACGGCATCAGCCTGACGCTGGTCGAAGTGCAGCGCGATCGCTTCAGCGTGGCCCTGATTCCGCACACGCTAGAAGTCACCACGCTGGGCAGCCGCGTGGCCGGCGACTCGGTGAACCTGGAAACCGATCTGCTCGCCAAGTACGCGCAAAAACAGTTCGCCGACGTTTCCTAGCACGCGATTCCTAGTACACGATCGTCCTCCATGACTGCACCGGCGCAAAGCAACCAGACGGTCTCGTTCCTGCGCCGCCGCTTTGCCGAAGTCGGCATCGAGCCCCACGCGCGCCACGGCCAGAACTTTCTGGTCGATTTGAACCTGGTGCGTTTGATCGTCGAACGGGCCGAGCTCGAACCGCGCGACGTCGTGCTCGAAGTCGGCACCGGCACAGGCTCGCTCACCGGACTGGTGGCGCCCCGAGTGGCGGCCGTGGTCACCGTCGAGATCGATCCGCGGCTGTGGCAACTGGCTCACGAAGAGCTGTTCGCGCTAACAAACGTGATCGCGCTGCAGCAGGACGCGCTGCGCAACAAGAGCCACTTCGACGAGCGCGTGCTGAACGCCGTCAGCGAGCAATTGGCCGCCGGCCCCGATCGGCGCTTCAAGCTCGTGGCCAACTTGCCCTACAACGTGGCAACTCCGGTAATTGCCAATCTGCTCAGCGCCCCGATCGTGCCGACGTCGATGACCGTCACCGTGCAAAAGGAACTGGGCGACCGCATCGCCGCCCGGCCGGGCACGAAGGACTATAGCGCCCTAAGCGTGTGGATTCAAAGCCAGTGCCACGTCGAGCTGGTGCGCACGCTGCCGCCGGGCGTCTTTTGGCCACGCCCGAAAGTCACCTCGGCCATCCTGCACATTCGGGTTGACGAAACGCTGCGCGCGCAAATTCCCGATCGCGAATTCTTCCACGACTTCGTTCGCGCCTTGTTTCTGCATCGCCGCAAGTTCCTCCGCGGCGTGCTGCAAAGCCGTTGGAAGGCCGAGCTCGGCAAGGCCGGCGTGGACCAGGCCCTGGCCGCAACCGGACTCAATCCCGAAGCCCGCGCCGAGCAGCTCGACATCCTACAAATGTTGGCGCTCTCGGAAGCCATCCGCCGCATGACGGCAGTGGCGGGTGGAGGCGCGGAGACGAAGAAGTAAATTAGCCACAGAGATCACCGAGGGCACTGAGAGTGCAAGGACACGACGATTTGACCGAACTAATTATCGGCGCGGCGATCGAAGTGCATCGGATCCTGGGGCCGGGGCTCTTGGAATCGATTTATGAAGAGGCGTTGGCGGTCGAGCTTGAATTGCGGGGCATCGCAAGCCAGCGCCAAGTCACTGTCGACGTTGTCTATAAGGACCGCATCATCAAGGGGCAGCGGCTTGACTTGCTGGCGGCTGGCGAAGTGGTCGTGGAAGTCAAATCGTTGTTCAATGTGCCCGAATTTGCCCTCTCACAAGTCCTTTCGTATCTTCGAGCAACAGGCCTAAAGCGCGGTCTGCTACTGAACTTCGCATGTCCACGGATGGTCGACGGCATCAAACGCATCTCTCTGTGACCTCGGTGCCCTCGGTGGCTCTTCCCCTCCTTTCTGAGATTCTCTCCGCAGCTTTGACCCGCGCACCGCCTGGGGTATGATGAGCGACTGTTGGATCGTCTACACCTTGAGCGAGAGGGCCGCATGCGATTTGTCGAAATGTCCGGCGCCACGCTGCTGCAATTGGCCGACGAGGACCAGGTGCCCCAACTGCGCTCTGCCGGCGTGAGTGACGCCGCCAAAATCCGCATCAACCCGCAAGGCGATGTGGAGATACTCAACCATGGCCATTGGTCGGTCATCGGCGGACTGTTGGGCGACTATGCCCACCGCATCAAGCGACTCACCGGTCAGGACTGGGATTAATCCTTCGGCCCAAGCGCCAGCCGATAGCGCACGATCGGCCCAAACGCGCCGGGGATTGCGCCACGGATCTCGAAGCCCAATTTCTCCAGCACGCGCTGCGACGCCAGGTTGGGCTCGTCCACGCCCGAATGCACTTCGACCATCGACGTGTGCTCTCGCGCAAACTCCACCAGCGCTCGGGCGATCTCGGTCGCATAACCCAGCCCCGTATGCTCCCTCAGCAAGGCATATAGCAACTGCGGATCCGGCCCGGTCTCATCGAAGCGGATGAACCCACAAAAGCCGATCGGTTCGGCGATCGACGCGGTTCGCAGATTCAAAAGCCACAGCCCGATGCCCCTCGCAGCGAACAGTGTGTCGCTCGCTCCCAGTTGCTCGGCGCACCACGCCCGGTCCACTTGCTGGCCGTCCAGCAGATACTGCCGCACGTGCTCGTCGAGCGCCAAACGGTGAAACGCGTCGAGCCCGGCGGCCGTCAGCCGTATAAACGCCAATCGTGGGGTGGGACCAAGCGTCTTGGTCAGTGGACCTGCCAAATGGTTGCGGGGTTCGCGATGGCCGACTTGCCGGACCCTGGAGCAGGCCGCCCGTCCTGCACGTATCAACCAGCGTTCCGATTAATACTGCCTGCGCGGCTCGAACTCGATGTGCCAGAAATTCACAGTACGGAAAATGGGGTATTTACAAAGGTCGATGCTTGCCTAAATTGTTTGTACCGAGCTAGCTGTCGTGGTAGTTTGACGGGATTGAGCGGCTGGGTGCGTTAATCTGCCGGGGTTATTCATATCCCCGGGGGAATTCATGGCTGCCGGTGGACCACAAGATCGCGTGCGTTTCCCGCGTACAAGTCTTGCGAGCTCTTTTCTCCCCGACTGCCGTGCGAACCGATGGAAAGATAGGTGAAGCCATCCGCGCCGACGCCTGCCGCGCCTCCCACCGATTGTTAAGCCCCTGTTAGGACCGCCGTGCATCTGGATCATCTGCCCGGATCGTTCTTTGGCCCGTCGAACCTGGTCGACCTGTTGCGGCATCGCGCTGCTCATCAGGCGCACGACCGCGCGTTCATCTATCTGGTTGACGGCGAAACCGAGGAAATCCAACTGACCTATCAAGAGTTGGACCGGCAGGCGCGCGCCGTTGCCGCGCGGCTGCAAGCGGCCAACCTGGAAGGTGAGCGGGCTGTGCTGTTGTATCCGCCGGGATTGGATTTCATCGCCGCCTTTTTCGGCTGCTTGTATGCCGGGGTCGTGGCTGTACCGGCCTATCCGCCCCGCCGCAACCGATCGTTGTCCCGCATTCAATCGATCGCCGACGACGCGGAAGCCAAGATCGCGCTGACCACCTTCCCCGTCTGGGAACGCGTGCAGTCCGTGCTCGACCAAAGCCCCAACCTCGAGCGCATCGACTGGCTGTGTACCGATCAACTGCCCGCCGGCGCGGAAGACGAATGGCGCCAGCCCGACGTGCACGGCGACACGCTGGCCTTCCTGCAATACACCTCCGGTTCCACCGGCGTGCCCAAGGGCGTGATGCTCACCCACGCCAACCTGATGCACAACTCGGCGCTCATCTCCTACGCGTTCGAGCACACGCGCAGCGGCCTGGGCGTCTTTTGGCTGCCCAGCTATCACGACATGGGCCTGATCGGCGGCATTTTGCAGCCGATGTATATCGGCCAGTCCAGTGTGCTCCTCTCCGGCATGTCGTTCCTGCAGAAGCCATTCCGCTGGCTCAACGCCATTTCGCGCTATAAGGCCACGATCAGCGGCGGCCCCAATTTTTCCTACGACCTGTGCGTCCGCAAAATCACCGACGAGCAGCGCGAACAGCTCGATCTCAGCCGCTGGTGCCTGGCGTTCAATGGCGCCGAGCCCGTGCGGGCCGACACGATCGACGCGTTTGCCAAGGCATTTGCCCCCTGCGGATTCCGCCGCGAAGCCTTTTATCCCTGCTACGGCATGGCCGAGGCCACGCTGATGGTCTCCGGCGGCTTCAAGTCCACGCTGCCGGTCGTGCGCACGTTCGACGGCCAATCGCTCGAGAATCATCACGTCGTCGATGCTTTAGCCGAGGAAGAAGGCGCTCGCGAGCTGGTCGGCAGCGGCGCGGCCCTGCTCGACCAGCGCATCGTGATTGCCGATCCAGAGCAAATGACCACGCTGCCGCCCGACAAGGTCGGCGAAATCTGGGTCAGCGGCCCCAGCGTGGCTCAAGGATATTGGCAACGCGCCGAGGAAACGTCGCGCACCTTTCACGCTTACTTGAAAGACAGCGGCGAAGGCCCGTTCTTGCGCACTGGCGATTTAGGCTTCGTCCAAGGCGGCGAGCTGTTCATCACCGGACGGCTCAAAGACCTGATCATCATTCGCGGGCTCAACCACTATCCGCAGGACATCGAGCGGACCGTGAGCAAAAGCCATCCGCGCTTGCGGCCCGACAGCGGTGCGGCGTTCGCCGTCGAATTCGATGGCGCCGAACGGCTGGTCGTGGTGCAAGAGATCGAGCGCCGCCAGCAGCGCGAGCTGGACGACGTCTTCGAAGCCATTCGCCGCGACGTGGCCAGCGAGCACGAGTTGCCGGTCGAAGCCATCGCCCTGATCAAAGCCGGCAGCATCCCCAAAACTTCCAGCGGCAAGATCCAACGCCATGCCTGCCGGCAAGGCTTTTTGGACGGCACGCTGGAAATCGTCGCCGACTGGCGCGCCTGGAGCGACCAGGCCTATCAAAGTCCCCGCCGCCGCGTCACCGACGTGGGCGCCCACCCGGAAGATCAAGACCGCGCCGCAGCCGGCGGCCCAATGCCGTCCGAATCCGACGCCGCGGCCCGTCCGTCGGGCCAGGGGCCCTCGGACGCCGCGGTTGCCGCCGTGATGGACCACGTCCGCAACATCGCCAAGGAACGGGCCCGCGATCTCAAGCCAGACACCTCGATCGTCGAGTTGGGCCTCGATTCGTTGGAGCGCATGGAGATCATCGCCGCGCTGGAAGACACCTTTGGCGGCCGCTTTCCCGAAAGCGAGCTGCTGCAGATGGAAACCGTCCGCGAAGTGGCTGCCGGCGTCGAGGCCTATTTGGGCCGCACGCCGCGCACTCCCGCCGAGGCCGACGCCACGGCCGAAATCGAACCCGATCGCTACCGCTTCGAGCTGATGCCCGAGTATCTGAGACTGCGCCAAATCAACGAATCGCTCACCGCAACCGGCCTGCGCAATCCCTACTTCAAGTGCCACGACGGCGTGATCGCCGACACCACGCACATCGACGGCCGCGAGCTGGTCAGCTATGCCAGCTACAACTACGTGGGCATGTCGGGCGATCCGCGCGTCAGCACCGCCGCCAAGAAGGCTATCGAGCGCTTCGGCACCAGCGTCTCGGCCAGCCGGCTCGTGTCGGGCGAGAAGACGATTCACCGCGATCTCGAGCAAGCCATCGCGCAATTCCTGGGCGCCGAGGCCGCCGTGGTGTTCGTCGGCGGACATGCCACGAACGAATCGACGCTGGGACACTTGTTCGGTCCCGGCGACATGATCCTGCACGACTCGCTGGCCCACAATAGCATCGTGCAAGGCGCCATCATGTCGGGCGCCCGCCGCCGTCCGTTCCCGCACAACGACTGGCAAGCCTGCGACAAGCTGCTCACCGAGTTGCGGCACGAGTACCGCCGCGTGCTGATCGCCATCGAAGGCGTGTACAGCATGGACGGCGACATCGCCCCCGTGCCCCGCTTCGTCGACCTGAAGAAAAAGCACAAAGTGTTTCTCTACGTCGACGAGGCTCATTCGTTGGGAGTGCTCGGCGCGCATGGCCGCGGCGTCGGAGAGTACTTCAACATTCCGCCGGGCGACGTCGACATCTGGATGGGCACGCTTAGCAAGTCGCTGGGCAGTTGCGGCGGTTACATCGCCGGCAACGCGGCCCTGATCGAGTACATCAAGTACACGGCGCCAGGATTCATCTTCTCGGCCGGCATGCCCCCCTCGAACGTGGCCGCGGCGCTGGCCTCGCTGCGCGTGCTGCAGGCCGAGCCCGAGCGGCTGGTGGCCCTGCACGAGCGCTCGGCACTGTTCCTGCAACTGGCCCGCGAGCGCGGATTGAACGTCGGCATGAGCCTGGGAACGCCCATCGTGCCGATCATTCTCGGCAACTCGCTCGACTGCCTGCGCTTGTCGCAAGCGTTGTTCGAGCGGGGCATCAACGTGCAGCCGATCCTGCACCCGGCGGTCGAAGAAAAAGCCTCGCGCTTGCGGTTCTTCATCACCTCGGAACACAGCGAGCGGCAAATCCGCGACACCGTGGCTGCCGTGGCCGAAGAGCTTGAGCGGATCGGTCCACAGTATCTCACGCGCCGCCCCGAGTTGAACGGCCATCACAGCCGTCCGGTCGAGGCGACTCCCGCGGCCGGCGGCGTTCACACATAGCCGTTGGCGCGAAACCAGCTCCAAGCGTCGGCCGCCGATTCCGCCAGCGGACGCGCTCGATAGCCCAACTCCGCTTCGGCCCGCGCGCTGGAGTAATTGCGCCATTGGCCGCTGATCGCCATGGTTGCCGAGTTGACGTCGGGCTCGCGCCCCGTCAGCAGCCGACACACGTCGCCGAAATAACCCGAGCCCTTCCGCGCCAGAAATCCGATCGGCACGATCGGCGGCGTGCCGCCGGTCACCCGCGCGAACGTGCGCCAGGCTTGAAAATACGTCAGCACTTCCCCGGCCAGAATATACCGGCGTCCTGCCTGCCCGCGCGCAAGCGCCGCCAGAATGCCCGCAGTCACGTCGCGAACGTCGCAGTAGCTGTTGGCGCCCAAGGGCGCAAACAATCCCCAGCCTTTGGCCACTTGCAGCAACATGCGGCCGCTGGAGGGCTTCCAATCGTACGGACCGATCATGAAGCCCGGATTGACGATCGCCGCTTGCAATCCTTGCTCGACGTGCGCCAGCACCGTTGCCTCGGCCTCGCGCTTGGTAACGACATAGGGGCACAGCACGCCACCGGTCGCCGGCGTGTCCTCGTGAGCCGATTGCTTGCGCGTCGCCAGGCCGAGTGCATCGATCGACGAGACGTGCACCATCCGCACGCCCTCGCGACAGGCGGCCGCCGCCACATGGCGCGTGCCCTCGACGTTGATGGCCCGCGCCGCCGCCAGGCCTTGCCAGCCGATGTGCACGCGCGCCGCCGCGTGCACGACGGCCGACGTGCCTCGCACCGCCCCTTGCACCGCCTCGGCGTCGCGCACGTCGCCTCGCGCGATCTCGACGTCCAGACCCATCAAAGGGCGGGGATCCGCGGTTTCGCGCGCCAGCACCCGCACGGCGCAGCCCTGGTCCAACAGCGCACGAACAACGTTGTTGCCCACCAAACCGGTGGCGCCAGTTACCAGCGTGGTCATGCAAGGATCCGAAAAGTCGCCGAATTTGGCAGAGTCGGGCGGTTGGTGGGGTCACACGGGACGTGCGTGACGCACACTTCAGCTTTGCAGAGCTAGGCAAAAATGACAACCCAGCGTAGAATGAAGTGCATCGTGGGGTTGATTGTCTGGTCTCATGGCTGGAGGTAGCGCGTGCTAACTGAGCAGGAAGTGACTCGAAGTTGGGCCCGTCTGATCAAGGGAGAGCTCAACGAGCAAACCTTTGCCAAAGCCGAAGCGCTGTTGGACGAACTGCGTCCTGAAAGTCCGCTGCGGCACCGCTTGGGAACCGAGTTGGACGAGCTGCGCGAACAGAGTCTGCAAAGTAGCTAGCCGATCTTGCAGCTCTGTTACAAGTGCGCGCACAACTCTGTTACCGGTGCACGCACAGCGACTTGCCGTTCGCGCTGAGCAGAAAGTCACATCGTCGGGCACGCCAGGCGTTGGCCGCCCGACCGCAGACGCGCCGACCAGGAGCGGTTTTCCGCATCCTGCAAGGGGCGTTTTTTCATGCGCGCGTGGCGGCAATCATGTCGGCCTTGCAACAATCGTGATGGCTCGGCAACCGTCGCAGTGCTTGCCAAATCCACAGGCTAACGATTCACTTCCACGCCGAAGTTGAGACCGTTAACGAAGAAGACTTCGTTATTGCTCTTGGGCGTGATGCCCACCAGGTTCGGGCTGTTGTAGTCCACGCGATTGACCGCCCGCGAGACGTTGCCCACCACCAGCCCGTCGTAACCAACCTTCAGACTGATGTTCCGCGTGACGGCATAGGCGAGCGAGACGCGCAACTCACCCATCGGCGAGAAGGTGGTATTATAGCCGTGTGTGTTGGTGCCCAAACCGCGAAAGGCGACGTAGGCCGTGGGAAAGTTCATGAGGTTGGCCACGTTGTCCACGGTTTCCGTGCCCAATTCAGTCTTCTGGTGTACATTCTGGAAGTTGGCGGCGGCCAGAAAGCGCCCTTCCACCGAGGTGATCCAATGGCCGCGCTGCGCAAACCATCGCATGCCGATTTGCGGACCGACCAGGTTGTTCTGGACCACGGTGCCCCAGTAACTTTCGTCGAGCATGTTGTACGGGAAGGTACCGGTCGCTTGACCGCCACCCGCGGCGGCCGTGATGGCCACGGCCCTGTCGCCTTCGCCGGTGCCCCAGAATTCGAACCCGTCGGCCAACTGGAACCAGCGCACGCCGTACATTACTTCGAAATAGCCGTTCTTGTGCAACCGCGGCGCGCGGTAGGTTCGCATCGCCTCCACGCCGTTGAGCGTCGTGATGTTTCGCATTTGCAGTTCGCCGAACGCTCCCGGCAACTGGCCGATGTCGACGAAAACGAACGTCTGGGGATCGGTGTCCGGAATCGGCACCCGCACGGTGCCTTCCAGCAATCCTGCCGGGTCGCCGAACGTGATGAACGGGAGCAGCTTGGTGTCGTACTGGCCCTGGCTTACGTGATCGATGATGCTCACCAACCAGCCATAGCTGGTGTCGTCCATGTAGCCCAGTTCCCAGCGATTACCCCACGCCGGCACGGCTCGAATAAAGCTGTGGTCGACGGTTTGCAAGTTCGTCGGATTGAAGAGATTGGAGCCGAACGCCGGGAACGAGTTGATCGGCGGAGCACCAATGAAAGAGCCTTCCGGCTGCGACAGCGACCAGACGAGTCGCTGGTAGCCGAAGAACCAGCCTTCATGCGCTCGCGGACCATTGCCGAATTCGCTCGTCTCTGCCGGCGCAAAGGGTTGCGCATAGGAGCCCACGTGGCCTGGGCTCACAGGAAACGCTCCGTGAGTCCATGACTGCGGTTCGCCCGCTGCAAACGGTGCACCGCCGTGCTCGTACGATTGCCCCGGACCCGGATAGTCGGCGCCCGAGTCTGCCGGTATCTGAGCCAGCGCCCCGCGGGTGGACAGGACCACTGCGACGCAAGTGAACAGCCATATTGCCGTGCGATTACTCAACATCATTCGCTACCACCTTGGCTCCCACACTTGGTCCCGCGCAGCCTTTCCACGATGGAAAGCCCGTGCATCAGGTGTGACGGTAATATCGGCCGCGCCTGTAATGGGAATTAAGTAAGAGTGGCAAGGTCTGACGAAAAAACCGGTCGTACGGCACCATTTCCGGAAACTGGGAAGGCGTGGAAGACTCGGCGAGCAAAAAGCGGCCATCCAGAGCGATTTGAGGCCGCTTTGCGTGCTGGCAGGCGGGTACTTTTCCCAACTTATGGAGATCCATGTGCCAGGTGCGCTCCATGTTGACCCGTCGGGACCGCGGTCGGCGGCCAAGCCCCGCTAACTACGGACGAATAGGCTTCCATGCGGCGGAATCTGGCCATCGACAGCCAATGGGGTCGTTTGTCGGCCCCCGTGGCGACACGTATACTTGGGTCACCACATTCTTGATAGCGGCGCATCAACTGCCGAAGGAGCCCCGATCCCATGAAACGAACTCCCATCGCGACCGTCGCCGGGCTCCTTTATTTGCTGGCACATGCCGTCGGTTCCCCCTCGCTGGCAGCCGAACCGGGCGCCGCCGCGAAGGATCCGAAGTTCATTCGCATTGAGCGGACCGAGGCGGGCAAACCGCTCACGCTGCAAACCGCCATCGTCCACTTTGCTTCGCCAGCTTCCCAGCAGCCCGCGGTCGCCGTCGACCTGGTCGGCGCAGTCCACGTGGGCGAACGGGCCTACTACGAGCAACTCAACAAGCTTTTCGAAACCTACGACGTCGTGCTCTATGAGCTGGTCGCTCCCGAAGGCACCCGCGTTCCCAAGGGCGGACGCTCCAGTGGCCACCCCGTGGCGCTATTGCAAAACGGTCTCAAGGACGTCCTGGGCCTGGAGCACCAGATGCAGCACGTCGACTATACCAAGGAGAATCTGCTGCACGCCGACATGTCGCCCGACGATTTTGCCAAGTCGATGAGCGATCGGGGCGAAAGCTGGGCCTCGACCTTCTTCCGCATGATGGGCGCCGGCATTGCCCAGCAGTCGAAACTGCAGGCCCAAGGCAAGTCGATGGAAGTCGACATGCTGGCCGCCCTGTTCAGCGGCAATCGCGAGGAATCGCTCAAGCGCCTGATGGCCGAGCAGTTCGAGGACGTCGAAGGCATGATGGCGGCACTCGACGGACCGCAGGGTTCCACCCTGATCACCGAGCGCAACAAAGTGGCGCTTAAGAAGCTGGCCGAGCAAATTGCCGCCGGCAAGAAGAAGATCGCCATTTTTTACGGCGCCGGCCACCTGGCCGACATGCAGGATCGCCTGCTCGACGAATTCCACCTCGAGCGCACCGGCGAGCAGTGGCTCACGGCCTGGAACCTGGCCCCGCTCGACGCCAAGCCGGCCGGCATCAGCAAGTAGGCCGCGGCCGAAGGAATTGCCCGCACTCCACGAAGGCCGTTCGCAAGCCGCCCTGGCCGCACGCCTTCAGCGTTACTCCCTTGCCAGCACCCGCACTTGATAGCACTTCGCACCCTCGCGCCGACGTTGCTTTACAGGCCGCGCTCCTTTTTTCATACTAGGGACCCAACCGAACGACGGCCGGAGCACGTTCGGCGATCGGAAACCTGACACGGCCGAGTGGTGTGGAGTCTGCAAGATGGCAGGGCTTTCGATCAATGAAGTGACTACGTATCGCTGGAGCTTCGAGGAAGATGTCGCCCAGTTGCGCGCTTGCGGCATTAGCGCCATCGGAGTCTGGCGGCAAAAGCTGGCCGATTTTGGCGAAGCCAAGGGCATTGCTCTGCTGGCTGCAAACGGCCTGACCGTCTCGAATCTCCTCTGGGCCGGCGGCTTCACCGGCAGCGACGGCCATTCCTATCAAGAGAGCATGGCCGACGCACGCGAAGCCCTACGGCTGGCCGCCGCCTTGCGCACGCGTCATCTCGTGGTCTACAGCGGATCGCGCCACGGGCATACGCAAAGCCACGCGCGCCGCATCTTCAGCAGCGCGCTGACCGATCTGTTGCCGTTGGCCGCCGAGCTCGACGTCACGCTGGCGATCGAACCGATGCACGCCGGCTGCGCCGACGAGTGGACCTTTCTCACCGACTTGGACGATGCGCTGTTGCTGGTCCGCGAGTTCGACAATCCTTACCTTAAGCTCGTGTTCGACACGTATCACTGGGGCCACGAGCCCGACATCGTCGAGCGGATCGAAGCCATGGTCGAACAGATCGGCATCGTGCACCTGGGCGACGGCCTGTGCGCGCCCGAGTGCGAGCAAAATCGGCACCGCCTGGGCGACGGCACCGTTCCCTTGCCCTGCATCGTCAAGGCCCTGCGCGCCGCCGGCTACGACGGCTACTACGACGTCGAGCTGTTCGGCGAAACGATCGAAAACAGCGACTACCGCCAACTGCTCGAGTGCTCCAAGCGCGCCTACGAACGCCTGCTGGCGTAAGCCGAAGCCGCGTCGGTCCGTTCAGCCCCCTGCTCCGCCGGGGGATTCATGGTTGATACCACGCGTCGAAATTGATGCCACGTGTCGTGACTGCGTTCTTCCGAGTTCAATCCCCCGGCAAAGAAGCTTATTCAGTTGCTAGCAGGGGTTGAAAAAAAGCAGTT
>JBBDYK010000283.1:0-15450 GCA_040901665.1 Pirellulales bacterium
ACTGGGGGCACGTGTTCAGCTTCGTGCTGGCCGGAGCCGGCATTCGGGGCGGGCAGGTGTATGGCGCAAGCGACAAGACGGGCGGCTATCCTGCCTCGAACCGCGTGGAGCCGCAGCAACTGACCGCGTCAGTGTTTCATTTGCTCGGGATCGGCCACGAGGCGACCTTTCGCGATCGCACCGGCCGGCCCCTGCCGGTGAGTAAGGGGGAGCCGCTTTGGACGCTGTTGGGCACGTCGCCCGCGACGGACGCTCGCACACAATCGACGGGCGAACTTGCCCGCGTGCCGCCGTTCGACGAGCGGTCGCTGCGCGACACCGATTTCGAGAGCGGCCAGCCGCTGATCGCGCACGATGCGGCGCAGCGCACGAAGATGTGGCAGGCGTCGCCGATCGTGAGCGACGACGGCAGCTTTGGCGTGGCGCTGGTCGAGGACGGGAAGAACTCTCGGAGTGGCAAGTGGCACGCGACGATGGGACGTCTGCCGACTGATGGAGCAAGCGGCAAATTGACGATTGCCGAGGGCACGCGGGCGATGCTCTCGCAAGAGATTCGCAACCCTCGCGCGGGGCGGTTTACGTTTCGCGTGCAAGCGTGCGGCGCGGGGGACGAAGCAGCCTATCACGAATTCCTGCAACAGCACTTCGTGTGCAGGCTGGTGATTTTCGGCTTCCTCGATATGAAAAAGGATCATCGCGAGCAGCGGGTGTTTGCCACGGCCGAGTTCAAGCCGGCCTGGTGCGCCGATGGTCGAACGAACTATGAGACGTTCGAAGTGCAAGCCACGCTGCGCAGCCAGGATGGCGGCGCGAACGAGACGAGCTACGGGGTGGGCGCGGCGATCGTCGTCGAGAAGGTGACGCCCGGCGCGCTAGATTTGATAGCCGCGGACCAGTTGCCTGCGTTCATCCGCATCGACGACGTCGAGCTGGACTTCAATCCCCGCCCGCGCGACGACAAGGTGACGGTGTGAGAGGCGGCAGGCGGTAGGCTGTAGGCTGTAGGAAAGACGGCGAAACAGAATGCCCGCGCACCCTGCTCGCCGATGGCGAGCGGCCCCTCTCCCACGACGGGGAGACGGGAAATGCCTGGCTAGCTATCTTCCAGTGCAGCCAGTAATGTTGCCACGTACTGGCCGACTTCCTTGAGCACCACGTCGCGGGGCTTGGATTGGGCTTCGGCGATGCGGCGGACGATGGCGGAGCCGACGATCAGGCCGTCGGCCACAGGGGCCAGCTTCTTCACGTGCTCGGGCTGGCTGATGCCGAAGCCGATGCAGATGGGCAGGCTCGTTTGCTCGCGCAGCCAGCCGACGTTGTCCAGCAGGCTTTGCGGCAGTTCGCTGCGCTCGCCCGTGATGCCGGTCACGGAGACGTAATAGAGGAAGCCGGTGGAGCTGGCCGCGATCTTCAATGCCCGCTCGCGGGGCGTGGTGGGAGTGACCAGTTGGATCAGGCTGAAGTCGGCCGCGCGGCAGATGTTCGACAGCTCGGCGGCCTCTTCCACCAGCAAGTCGGGCACGATGGCGCCGACGGCCCCTGCCCTTTGCGCGTCCTCGACGTAGCGGGCCAAACCGTGGCGATAGGCAATGGCGTAGCTGACCATCGTGACGATGGGCGTGGCGACCTTGGGCGTGACGCCGGCGAGCATCGCAAGGATCTGTGCGAGCTTGATCTTGTGGTTGAGTGCCCGAGTGTACGAGGCCTGGATGACGGGACCGTCGGCAATCGGGTCGCTGTAGGGAATGCCCAGCTCGCACAGATGCGCGCCGCGTGCCGACAGCTCCGCCAGCACGGCGGCGGTGAACTCCAAGTCCGGATCGCCGGCCGTGATGAACGGCATCAGCGCCTTTTTCTTTTCGGAGCGGAGCCGGGCGAAGAGTTCGTCAATGCGGGACATGTCTTAAGTGTGCAGAGGATGTTTCAACCACGACGACGCGACGGCCACGACGAGGGATCAAAAAAGAAAATCATATGACCACAAAGTCACCAAGGACACGACGGGAGCTACGAAGTGAATCATTTCACCACGACGACACGACGAGGGTTCAAAGAGAGGAGCAATACTCAATCGAATCCATTGGATTCCTACCCTTTGCGTCCCTCTGCGATCTCCGCGGTTCGATTCAAAGAGACTGCCACGCACGGTTGATTTTGCATTCCAATTCTTTGTGGTCGTAGTGTCGTTGTGGTTAACTTCTCCGATTTTCTATTCTCAAAACCAAATTACCGATGCGCCGTGAGGCGGGCGATTTCGGCGGCGTCTTTGTCGCCGCGACCGGAGAGGCAGACGACCAGCACTTCATCCTTCGCTCGGCCGCGGGCCAGCTCCATCGCCTTGGCGATCGCGTGCGAGCTTTCCAGGGCGGGCAGGATGCCTTCGGTGCGAGCCAGGGCTTTGAAGCCGGTCAAGGCGTCGTCGTCCTGGCACGAGGTGTAGGTGACGCGGCCGGTGTCTTTCCAATAGCTGTGCTCGGGGCCGACGCCCGGATAGTCGAGGCCGGCCGAGATCGAATGAACGTCGCAGGTCTGCCCGTCTTCGTCCTGCATGACGTAGCTGTAGCTGCCGTGCAACACGCCGGGCTGGCCGTAGGTGAGTGGCGAGGCATGATCGCCCGGCTTGCTGGAGCGGCCGCCGGCTTCCACGCCCACCAATTGCACGTCGGAGTGCTCGACGAAGGGGTAGAACATGCCGGCCGCGTTCGAGCCTCCGCCCACGCAGGCCACGACCAGGTCGGGCAGGCGGCCGAGTTGCTGGCGCGATTGCTCGATGGTCTCGCGGCCGATCACAGACTGAAAATCGCGCACGATGACGGGGAATGGATGCGGGCCGACAACCGAGCCGAGGATATAGTGCGTCGTTTCGACGCTCGCCATCCAGTCGCGCATGGCTTCGTTGATGGCATCGCGCAGGGTGCGCGAGCCGGTGGTGACCGGCCGAACTTCGGCGCCCAGCAGTTTCATGCTGAATACGTTGGGCTGCTGGCGGCGAATGTCCTCCTCGCCCATGTAAACGACGCAATCGAGCCCGAAGCGGGCACAGGCCGTGGCGGTGGCCACACCGTGCTGGCCGGCGCCGGTTTCGGCGATCACGCGCTGCTTGCCCATGCGGATGGTGAGCAGCGCCTGGCCGAGCGTGTTGTTGATTTTGTGGGCGCCGGTGTGATTGAGGTCTTCGCGCTTCAGGTAGATTTGCGCTCCGCCGCACTCCTGACTGAGTCGCCGGGCGTGGTACAGGGGGGACGGACGGCCGACATAGTTGCGAAACAGATCTTCGAGCTCGGCCTGAAAGGCCGGGTCCTGCGTCGCCTTTCGGTATTCGGCGGCCAGTTCGTCGAGCGCGCGGGTCAGCGTTTCCGGCACGTAGCGGCCGCCAAAAGCCCCGAATCGTCCGGCGGCATCGGGCACGTGGCTGGTGGCGGGCGTCGGCATAGGTTCCGATCAACGGATGGCTGTGTCTGCGGGAGCAAGCGAGTGCGCTATTCTCATCGACGGTCCTAGACTGGGCAAGGCCTTGGACACACCACACTGTGGCGATGTTCGCTGCCAATCGACCGGGCGTGCTGGGCCAATGGCGACGTGCGACACGACTGTCTCGCGCTTACAGCAAGCTCGAGGGGTGGCCTTCGCGCGTGACCAGCGGCAGCACCTTGGGCTGGTAGATCTGCGTATAGGCATAGGCCTGGCGGTGGGCATCAACGGCCTGCTGCGATTCCCAGCGCTCGACGAGCAGGAATTTGGCGGGGTCGGCCGTGGAGTGATAGACCTCGAAGCGGGCACAGCCCGGCTCTTGTCGCGAGTGATTGCCTTGCTCGATCAACAGGCCTTTGACCGACTCGACGTCGGCCGGATTCGTGACGGTGAGCAGGACGTTGAGGTACAGCATGCGCGTGGAACTCCGGGCGTGGATTGCGGTCCGCGTGCATAATTTACCATAAGTTGGCCACCTCGACGACCACGGCCCGCACGACTCTCAACCGCTCTTGGCGAGTCGCTTGTGATATGATGCTCGCGGTAGCGCCCGTGGTTGGCTTGTCGTCGGAGTTCGCGTCGTGCCCGAGTTACCCGAAGTGGAGACCATGCGGCGGGGTATTCTGTCGATCGTGGGGCGGCAGATCGAGGAGCTGCGCGTACCGCGGTGCGGGAAGCGACCGATCTTGATTTCGCCCAAGCCGGCGACATTCGGACGCCGGGTGGCCAAGCGGCGCGTGACCGCCGTCGAGCGCGTGGGCAAGCGCGTCGTAGTGCGGCTCGACTCGCTGGATGCCATCGTGTTCGAGCCGCGGATGACAGGGCTGGTGCTGCTGGCCGATCCGCCCACCCGCGAGCATCTGCGGCTGGCCATTCGATTTTCGGGTGCAGGAAATCGCGAGCTTTTGTTTTGGGATCGGCGTGGGCTGGGGCTGGTGCGGCTGGTCGCGCCGCGCCAGTTCGAGGAGCTCTATGGTCGCCAACGGTTGGGGCCCGACGCGCTGGCGATCTCGTGCGACGAGCTGCGCCAGTGCCTGATGAAGAGTCGCCGCGAGATCAAAGTTGCGCTATTTGATCAGCGGGCGCTGGCCGGCGTGGGGAATTTGTACGCCAGCGAAATCCTGCACCGCGCGGGCGTGCACCCACAGCGCCGTTGCGACCGCTTGCGCCGCGACGAGTGGCAGGCGATTCACCGCGAGCTAGTCGAAGTGTTGCAAGAGGCCATTCGCTACGAAGGATCGACGCTGGGCGACGGCACCTATCGCAACGCGCTGAACGAGCAGGGCTCGTATCAGAACCATCATCGAGTGTACGATCGGGCCGAACAGCCCTGCCGGCAATGCGGCCGGGCGACGATCCGGCGGATCGTGCAGGCGCAGCGATCGACTTTCTTTTGTCCCGCGTGCCAGCCGCGTACGCGCCGTGCGTCAGCGACCCGTTGAGGGTTTTTCCGCGCTTTCTTTGCGGGCGCAGCGGGTTTTGACCCCAGACCGGGGCATTTGCTCCCCCGGCGGCTGGATTTTGCCGATTCGAGCCGTTTGCACGGCGCGGCGGCGCAAAATGAGATATGGTTTCAGTAGAACACTTCTCGCGCGATTTCGGCGCCTCGTTTTTCCACCTTTGCTGGCGGAGGCCGTTGCAGTGACGCTGCTGACCCCTGATTCCGTTCGGGCCGGAATGGCCATTCACGAGCTGGTCGTGGAAGCCTATGACGAAGGCAAGCGCGACCGTCGCGCGGAGATTCGCTATCCCTTCTTTCGCGCCGTGGGCTTGCAAGTGGATGGCGAACGCGTGTCGGCGTTTAGCCGCGAAATCTCACCCAGCGGCATTGGGCTTTTGCACAACATGGAGCTCTCGCCGACGGAAGTCGAAGTTACCGTGCCATCGCGGCGCGGGCATTCGGTGCGAATGCGTGTCCGCATCGTTTGGTGCCGTCCGTGCGGCGAGGGCTGGTATATCAGCGGCGGCCGGCTGATCGACGTGGTGGGCATCGGCGCATAGTTCTGCGCATCTTGCGGCGAGGCGCAGGCTCTCTCGATGGTAGCTGAACTCGCAAGAGTTCAGCGTTCTTGCGCTAGCTTGGGTTGAATTCTTGCGAATTCGGCTATCGGGTTTCGTCGATTTGCAACGGTCGCGGTCTTGGTGTCTAATTGGAGGCCGACGGCCCGATTGACTTGCCAGATCCTTCCAGGAGGCAGCCTATTATGTCGCACATTCGCATTTGTTCGGACTGTGAGTCCGCCGCGCCGGTCGATCGGCGCACGTTCATCAAGACCGCCGGCGCGGCCGCTGTGGCGGTGGGCGCCGCACCGCTTTTGGCGCGGGCCGACGTTTCGATCCCCAAAGACGCGCCCAGCGAAACCGTCGCCAAGACGCTGTTCGAGTCGCTCTCCGAAGAGCAGAAGAAGGTCGTCTGCTTCGCCTGGGATCACACCGAGCCCGAGCGCGGCTTGCTGCGAACCCGGATCGCCAACAACTGGAACGTCACCGAACCGGTGATCGGCAGCGATTTTTACAACAAAGACCAGCAGGCGATGATCAAGCACATTTTCGAAGAGATCATCCAGCCTGGCTACCACGAGCGGATTTACAAGCAGTTGGAAGACGACGCCGGCGGCTATGGCGAGGCCCAGAGCATTGCCATGTTCGGCACGCCGGGCGATAAGTTCGAGTTCGTGATGACCGGCCGCCACATGACTATTCGCTGCGACGGCAACAGCACCGAGAACGTGGCTTTCGGCGGGCCGATTTTCTACGGGCACGCTGCCGAGAGCTTCAACGAAAAGCCGAACCACCCCGGCAACGTGTTCTGGCACCAGGCCATTGCCGCCAACCGCGTGTATGAGATGCTCGACGGCAAGCAGCGCGAAAAGGCACTGGTTGCTAAGTTGCCGCGCGAGCAGAGCGTGGCATTTCAAGGGACGGGCGGCAGTTTCCCCGGCATCGCCATTGCGGAGATGTCGAGCGACCAGAAGGGCCTGGTCAAGGAAGTGCTGGGCAAGTTGCTCGAACCGTATCGCGCCACCGATCGCGACGAAGCCTCGGCCATGATCGACAAGCAGGGGGGCCTGGACGCGTGCAGCCTGGCGTTTTATAGCGACGGCGACATCGGCAGCGACAAGGTTTGGGATTGCTGGCGGCTCGAAGGCCCGTCGTTCGTCTGGTACTATCGCGGCGCGCCCCACGTGCACGTATGGGTCAACGTGGCGGACGATCCGAGCGTCAAGCTCAACGCATAGTCAGGGCGACAAGCTAGCCACTTGAAAGCCGGTCTTCCGCGCCGCGGGAGGCCGGCTTTTTTTCGCGGTGGGAGTACAGGCTTTGGCCAGAGGCGACGCAGCCGGCTGACGACGTGTGATCATGGCTGCCGCCCGAGGGCTGAACTCCAACGGATCTCGCATTCCGATTGCTTGACATCCGTTGTCGCGTGCGCGAGGCTGGAACCTGGTGGCTCGTTGGGCACATTGCGCCTTTGGATCGATTATACATGGGGCAACTTCCAAGCAAACTTGTCGGGCTGTTGCTGCTGACCGTGCAATCGGCAGGTGCCGCCCGGATGGCGGCGCCGACCAACGTCGCGCCGGTTCCTGCGCCGGTTGCCGCCGCCGATTGGCCGCTGGAGCGGGTGACACTCACGGATCAGAAGCAGTACGCCGGACTGGTCAAGTCGGAGAGCCCGACGGGAATCGAGTTCATCGAGGTGCATCGCCCGCGCGGCAAGCCGATGTTTCTGGTCGTGCGGCCCATCGACCGCAAGTCGATCGACACGCTGGAGCGACTGTCGCCCGAGGAGCAGGCAACGCTGCGCGGCCGATTGGAGAGCCACATGCAGCGGATGCCGATCGAGGCGGCGCGGATGGAAGATTTGGTGCTTCAGTCGGAGAAGCGCGACGGCCAATTGCTGTGGAAATACGACGGCCAATGGTTCGCGCTTGAGAGCACGGCCAGCGAATCGATGACGCGGCGGTCGATCGTGCGGCTGGAACAGATTTTCGCGGCCTACCGGCAAGTGCTGCCGCCGCGCTGGAAGTCGCCCCAGCGGCTGCACATTCAAATCTTTGGCGCCAGCGACCAGTATCAACGGGCGCTGGCTGAGCAGAGCCTGAAGATCGTCAACCCGGCCGTGTATCTGCCGGCAAAAAACTTGATCCTGGCGGGCAGCAATTTGAACGAGTTTGACGCGGCGCTGGCTGAAGTCGATCGCCAGCACGACAAGATTCGCGCGCAGTTGGACGCTCTGGTGGACGAGTCACGTTCGCGCAGCAACGAGCTGTACGACACCTTGGCCAATAGCGGCGTGCCCGCGGCCGAGCGACAGAAAGTCGTGGCCGCGGAGGAGAAGCAGTGGGAGGAGCGGCGGCGCGAGGCACGCCGAAAAATGGCACTTTTGGAGCGCGGCAACACGGCGAAGTTCGACGTGGTGGCAGGCCAGATGCTGCGCCGGCTGGCACACGAGGCGTTTCACGCCTACTTGGAAACGTTCGTCTATCCGCGTGCGGCTTACGACGTGCCGCGGTGGCTCAACGAGGGACTGGCGCAAGTATTCGAGGCGGGGCTGCTCGAAGTCGACAGCCTGCGCATCGACAACCCCAACACGTTGGCGCTAGCGCGACTGCAGAGCGAACTGGCGGACGGCCAGCCGCTCGGCCTGGCGGAGCTTTTGGAGGCCGGTAGCGAGGCGTTTCTGGCGGGCCACGCCGGCGCCGGCGCGACCGCTTCGCGCGCCTATTACTATTCCTGGGGCCTGGCCTACTACCTGGCGTTCGAGCGCGGCGTGCTGGGGCGCGGCGACTTTGAGACGTACCTGGATCCCAAGCAACCGGCGTCGAACGCGGTCGAACGATTCGAGAAACTGGTCGGAATGCCGCTGGTCAAGTTCGAAGCGCAGTGGCGCAAGGCAGTGCTGGCGCTGAAGCGGTAACAGGACATTTTGCCGTTTCGCGAGAGCGCGGAATAGTCCCTTTATCGGCGCGCTTTTAGAACTGCTACTCCACCCGGTCGATGGCTTCCAGCAATCGCTGGCTGATTTCTTGCAGGCGGTGCTCGTCGCTGATTTTTCCACCGGCCTGATCGGTCACGTAGAACACGTCGACGACCTGATCCAGGTACGTGCCGATCTTGGCCACCGAGACGGACAGGCCCATCTCGAAGATCGTGCGACTGATGGTGAACAGTAAGCCCATACGGTCGTGGGCGAAGACGTCGATGATGGTGAAGCCATCGGACGTGCTGTTGTCGATCTTGACGCGCGTGGGCACCATGGCCAGCGCTACGCGATCTCGGCTGGCGGCGCTGCGCCACATCTTGCGAAAGGTTGGCGCGCCGCCCGCCGGCGTGGTGAGTGCTTGCACGAGCGCGCGTTCGACCTCTTCGACTCGGTGCCGCGGCGGTTCTTCGGCATAATCGGGATCGTGCACGTAGAAGCGGTCGAGCACCAGGCTATCGGCCAGCGTGTTGATCTCGGCCGAGAGGATCTCCAGCCCTTGGCTGGCCAGCGCGCCGGTGAGCTTGTGGAACAGCCCCGGCGTGATGTTGTCGTGCGTGCCGACGACGAACTCGAGCGTGCGCGTGGCGGGCACGAAGTGGCCGCGCGCGCGCGCTTCTCCGGGCTGCAGGCTGTGCAGGTCGCGCAGCTCCTCGGCGATACGCGCCGGGGGTTTGCTAAACGCATACGCCGCTTGCAACGAGTCGACCTGGCTGCTGAACCATTTCTGGTCTTCCTCGCCGGCCAGGCAGGCGAGCACCTCGGCTCGGCGGCCCCTGAGCCGTTCGTACGAGTCGACCGACGGCGAGTCGCTGGCCAGGTGGCGCATCGTGCGGCGGTAGAGCCCGGTCAGCACTTCGGCCTTCCAACTGTTCCAGACGCCGGGACCCACGGCGGCAAAGTCGGCCGCGGTCAACACGAATAGCATGTCGAGCACCTCCGGCGAACCGACCTCGACGGCGAATCGCAGGATCAACTCTTCGTCGTGCGTGTCGCGGCGAAATGCCAGGTGCGACATGACCAGGTGCTTGTGGACCAGGAACTTGAGCGTCTCGGTTTCGCGCAGCGGCAATAGCAGTCGCCCGGCCGTTTCTTCCGCGATGCGCAGGCCGATGTCGCTGTGGTCCTCGACGAATCCCTTGCCCAAGTCGTGAATCAGCAGTGCCAGGTGCAGGGTGCGCTTCTGTTTGATGCCCAGGTAAACGCGGCCCAGGATGCCCGGGTCGCCGATGAAATCGGTGCAGCGCTCGACGGCCAGGATGCAATGCTCGTCGACCGTGTATTTGTGGTATTCGTTGAATTGCAACAGGCAGCGTGCGTGCGTGAAGCCGGGGATGATTTTCTCCAGCACGCCCAACTCGTGCAGGCGGCGCAGCAATTCGCCCAAGCGTCCGGGCCTTGAGATCAAAGCCATGAACTGTTGGGCGATCTGGGGGCTGATTTCGCCGGTGAACTTGGGCACGGCGGCGCGCACGGTTTCCCAGGTGCGCGGCGAGATGCGCTTGTCGTGTAGATTGGCCAGTTCGCACAGCCGCAGAACTTCGCTTAAGTCCGTTTGCAGTTTTTCCAAGCCGCGCTGGGTGGCCTTGATCTCGTTGGGCGTGACGCGATAGTCGCCCTCGACCTGGTGGCTGAAGGCCGCGCCGATGATTTTGCCGAGCAGTTGACCGGGCCGGCTGTTGGCCACGAAGTTGCTGGCCACGCTGCTGACGGCGCGCGTATGGCGAAAATACTCGCTCATGAACTGCTCGACGGGCAGAATGCCCTCGGTGCCTTGGTACTCGTAGAACTGCGCCAGCCGCACTTGTTCGGCCTTGTCGAGGACGTCGTTGGATTTGCCGGCGTGAAAGTGCAGCTCGTTGCGCAGCCGCAGCAGAAACTCGCTGGCCGCGCGCAGGTCGTTCTGGTCGGACTTGCTGATGGCGCCGACGAGTTGCAGCGCGTCGGGATCGGCGACGCCATGGCGGGCAAACCCCAGCCAGCGCACGAGCTGAATGTCGCGCAATCCGCCGCGCGTGCGCTTGAGATTGGGTTCCAACAGGTACACGGTTTCGCCGTACTGCTGACGCTCGGCCTTGCGCGCCCCGTAGATGGCGTGCGAGACCGACCTGTAGCGGGCTCGCGTGCGGCGCTGGAATTTCTCGAAGAACGTGTCGTAGAGCTTCTTGCTTCCGGCCAGGAAGCGGGCCTCGATGAGCGACGTGCAGATGATCGGATCCTGCGCGGCGAACTTCCACGACTGGGCTGGCGTGCGCACGCTTTGTTGCAGGTCGAGCCCCACGTCGAACAGATCGTGCAGCAGGCGGCTGGCCAGCGGGTACACCAGTCCTTCGGCGCCGGGACTGTGGAGGATCGTCAAGTCGACGTCGGAATGCGGCGCCAAGTCGCGGCGGCCATATCCTCCCAGCGCCACCAGCGCCACGTTCGATTCCAGCTCTTCGGCATTGAGTGGGGCCAGTTCGGCGACCGCAGCGCGGTATAGATCGAGCACGATGGTGTCGACCAGTTCGGTCAGTCGCGCACAAACCTGAATGCCGGGCGAGCCGGAACGGTGCTGGCTTTCGATGGCTTGACGCCCGTCGGCCAGGCGAGCGCGCGCCGCCAACAACGACTCGCGAAACAAGGGGCTACTGGACATGGCTACGTGCGGTGGTCATTTGAAGTGCGGTTGCGGCCGAATCCGCCGCCGCTGAACGACCGCTTGAATGGCGCCAAGACGCGGGTGTTCCGCGGCGATGCGTCAAATGGCCTGCTCCCCGGTCTCCCCGGTGCGGATGCGAATCGTGTCGACCAGGTCCGACACGAAGATTTTGCCGTCGCCGGTCTGGCCCGTTTGCGCGGTGCGCATGATCGTGTCGAGCACGGCTTGCAGTTGGGCTTCGGGCACGGCGACTTCGACCTTGATCTTGGGCACGAACTCGACTTTGTACTCGGTGCCGCGGTACATCTCGGTGTGCCCCTTTTGGCGGCCGAAACCGCGAACGTCGGTGATGGTCATGCCGTGCACCCCCTGCGCGGACAAGGCATTCTTGACGTCCTCGAGCTTGAAGATGCGAATGATCGCCTCGACCTTTTTCATCGTGCTGCCCCCGCGGTAAGGGAAAGCCTCGCCGCGCGGGAAAAGGGCGCGGCGAGGCTCGAACGGCCTGTCCAAACTATACTATGCCGCGCGTGCGGCACAAATCTCAAATATAAATGTATCCCTCTTCGCCGTGCTGGGTGAGGTCAAGACCTTGCAACTCTTGCTGGGTGGTGACCCGCAGGCCCATCACGGCGTCGATCACCTTGAGCAGGATGAAGGTGACGACGATGGCCAGGATCCAGGTGACGACTACTCCGGCGATCTGTCCGCCCAGCAGGTTGCCCCCCTCCAACAGACCGATCGGCTCGCCGCCGTTGAGGTCTTGGACGGCCCGCGTGGCGAACACGCCAGTGAGCAAGGCGCCCAGCGTGCCGCCCACTCCATGCACGCCGAAAGCGTCCAGGGAGTCGTCGTAGCCGAAGCGCCCCTTAAGCCAGGTGCAAGCCAGATAGCACACGACGCCGGCGGCGACCCCCATTGCCAGCGAGGGCATGGCCGTCACGTAACCGGACGCCGGCGTGATGCAGACCAGGCCGGCCACGGCGCCGGAGCATGCGCCGAGCAAGGTCGGCTTGCCGCGGAACACCCATTCCATGCCGGCCCAACTTAGCGCGCCGGCGGCGGCCGAGAAGTGCGTGGCGGCAAAGGCGCTGGCGGCGATGCCGTCGGCCGCCAAGGCGCTGCCGGCATTGAAGCCGAACCAGCCTACCCAAAGCAGCGCGGCGCCGATCATCGTGTAGGTCATGTTGTGGGGTGGCATGGGCTCGGTGCCGTATCCCAGACGCTTGCCCAGCAGCAGCGCACAGACCAGGGCCGACACGCCCGAGCTGATGTGCACGACGGTGCCACCGGCGAAATCGAGCGCCCCGTTCATCGTCCACGGATAGGCGGCCGCTGCATCGGAACGATAGGCCAGAATGCCGCCGTCCCACACCCAGTGGCATAGCGGGCAATAAACCAGCGTGCCCCACAGGATCATGAACACGACCATCGAGCTGAACTTCATGCGCTCGGCAAAGGCGCCGCAAATCAGCGCCGGCGTGATGATGAAAAACATGCCCTGAAAGAGCATGTGCGTGAGCATGGGAATGCTGCTGTACATGGGAATGCGTGGCGCGCCGTCAACCCATTCGGCCTCGACGCCGCGCATGAAGAGAAACTCCGCGTCGCCGATCCAGGCGCCGCTGCCGCCGAATGCCAAGGTATAGCCCCAGAGCGCCCAAATGACGGTCATCAAGCCCATCAGGAAGAAGCATTGCATCATCACACTGAGCACGTTCTTCTTCCTCACCAGCCCGCCGTAGAACAGCGCCAGGCCAGGGCCGGTCATCATCAGCACTAATGCCGACGACGTGAGCATCCAGGCATTGTCGCCGCGATCGACCGGCGGCGGCTCTTCGGCGTCGGCCGACTCGGCCGGCGCTGCCTGAATGGCTGCGTCGGTGGGCTGGCCGGCATCTTGTCCCCAAAGCGACTGGGAGTTACCCATCAACGCGAACCACGCGCATACCAAGATCGCAAGTCTCGTGAGACTCATCGCACATCCCCTTTCGAGATGGGTACCGAAAGAATCCGCCTATGACATCGGGTCGGTCCGCCAAACAGTCGGTTGAAAAATGCCGTCGTGGCATTTCTACAACCAACCGTCACCCGGGAGTCTCGACAAGAAAAGGCACGCACGTAGCCCGCCCGAGTGCCCCCAGCGCCAACAGACTAGCGGTGATCGCTCGGTCCGTAAAGTATCCGCGCCCCAAGTTTGCCGGATTTTTTCGGCACCGGCGCTCAGGGCTTCTGCCAGGGCACGTCGGGCGTGCCGGCCGCGTGGTTGACCCATCGCGCGACAACGAACAGCAAATCGCTCAACCGATTGAGATAGACCACCAGGTCGCCGGCAATCGGCTCACGCGCGTCGTCCATGAGCGTGATCAGGCGGCGCTCGGCGCGGCGGCAGACGGTGCGGGCAAAGTGCAGTGTGGCAGCGGCCGGAGTTCCACCGGGGAGGATGAATTGTTTGAGCGACGCCAGATCGGCCTCGTAGCGATCGATGGCGGCCTCCAGTGCCGCGATGTGCGTCGGCCCGATCGTGGCTGTGCCGTGGGCGGCCGGATCGGGCGTGGCCAGTTGCGCGCCGATTTCGAACAGCTCGTTTTGGATGCGTCGCACCAGCGCGTCGAGTTCGGTTTCAAGTACGTGCGCGCGGGCCATGCCCAACACGCCATTCAGTTCGTCGACCGTTCCGTAGGCTTCGATCCGCGGCGCGTTTTTGCGAACGCGCGGGCCGCCAAACAGTCCCGTATCGCCAGAGTCGCCGGTTCGCGTATAGATTTTCATGGATTTTTCGACTCTCGATTGCGCGAATGGCCAGATTGCTGACGGTCGCCGGCCGCTGGGGCGCTTGATATAATAGCGAGGTAGTTGCCCGCCGCAAATCGCGCGTCCGCCGCCGCTTCTTCGCGAGGATGCGGGCTTCGATTCTGAAACTTGCCACGGTGTTTGTCTTTATGGGGCTCATTTCATGGTAGTTGTGGTGAACCGCGCTTGTTCCTTGGCGGCGCTTTGTCTCGTGGTGCTGGCAAGCTCGCACGCGTGGGCCCAGGAGGCCAGCGAGTCGATCGAGGGCAAGCACCTGTCGAACATCCGGCAGTTGACCTCTGGATTCGTGAAGGCGGGCGAAGGCTATTTTTCGCCGGATGGCAAGACGATCATCTACCAGGCCGTGCCGCAAGACTATCCGTTCTATCAGATTTACAAGCAACCGCTGTCCGGCGGCGAACCGCAATTGATCAGCACCGGGCGCGGACGCACGACGTGCGCGTACTTTTCGCCAGATGGCAAGCGGCTGATCTTTTCTTCCAGCCACTTGGACCCGCAATTATCTCAGACCGAGGAGAAGGAGCGCCGCCAGCAGGCCGAAGATCGTCGCACAGGCGCGCGACGCCGCTACTCGTGGGACTTCGATCCGTATTGCGACATCTTCGAGGCGGACTTGGACGGCAAGCACTTGCAGCAACTCACCACGGCCAAAGGCTACGACGCCGAGGGGGCCTATTCGCCTGATGGCACCTTGATCGCCTTTTGCAGCGACCGCGACGGCGACCCCGACCTGTATGTGATGAACGCCGATGGCACTAGCTTGCGGCAACTGACCAACGAGCCGGGCTACGATGGCGGACCTTTCATCTCGCCCGACGGAAAGTGGGTAATCTATCGCACCGATCGCAAGAAGTCGGAGTACTTGCAGATTCACGCCATCAGCCTCGACGGCAAGCACGACGTGGCGCTGACGGACAACGTGGGCGTGAACTGGGCGCCGTATTGGCATCCGACGAAGCCGTATATCATCTGGACCGGCGCGGATCACTCGGATCCCAAGGCGCGTCCGAATTATGACTTGTGGTTGATGAAGTATGGCGAGCAGGACGGGCAACTCGTGCCAGGAGAGATCACGCGGATCACCGACACGCCCGGCGCCGACGTGTTGCCGGTGTTCTCGCCCGACGGCAGGCAATTGATGTGGACGAGCAATCGCACGGCCGATCACTCGAGCCAGTTGTTCATTGCCGATTTCACGCTGCCGGAGTGAGTCGGTCTGCCGTCATTCGTATCGGCGCTGCTTGAGGACCGTTGCTTTGCGGCCATTGAACGTGCATTCCGTGCCCGAACACGTGCAGCCGGGCGATCTGGCGAACAGCACGGCGGTGGTGATCGACGTGCTGCGGGCGACAACGACGATCGTCGCGGCGCTGGCGGCCGGCGCGCGGGCGGTGGTGCCTTGCTTAACGATCGAGGACGCGAAAACTGCGGCGGCCGCCCTGCCCCGCGAGGAAACCGTGCTCGGCGGCGAGCGTGGTGGGCTGCCGATCGAGGGCTTTGATCTGGGCAACTCGCCGGCGGAATACACGCCCGAGCGCGT
>JBBDYK010000284.1:0-15295 GCA_040901665.1 Pirellulales bacterium
TGCCTAATCCACGCCGCCAACGTTCATTCTGAGCCAGGATCAAACCCTTCAATTTCTTGTAACCATTAAACCGCCACGCTCGGCCGAAGCCCAACGCGACAGATCATGTGCCACTAAAAATAGCCAGGTTTGGTTTGGCCAATGCACGAGCCCTTCGTGAAAAGAACTCGTCATTGCCTAAAGCACAGTCTTGTGCTGGCAAAAAAATTTCAGAGGTCACTACTAAATTGTCAAAGAGCGATTTACAGCCTCTCGAACCTGTGGTTCACGAGAAGCCATGAAAAATCCCCGGCCACGCTTCCTGCCCAAGGGCAGTTGTTGCCAGGGAGAGGCTATTCTAGAGATCAAAGCCCCCGTGTCAACACCCAGCCGAATTTTTCATTCAGTTGGCTGTTCGACCCGGGAAAATCGCTCCCCAGAATCAGCGGCCCAGAACTAGCGACGAAGAGGAATACCACGTCGCCACTACGGGCCGCCATGGCCCGGCAAACGTGATTCGACATTCCATGTTTCGCCACACAACTATACGTGGCAGTTGCGTAGTGGTTCACGTATCTTGACCGTTTTCCGAGAAACCGTCAAGCAGTTGACTACCGCGATCCCGAGCTTGCGAAAACACGGCGTGTCCGCCACATTTTGCGTAGTTCGCCGGCCTTGCGCTCTTGCCCGTCCGGACCGCCAATGTCGCTCAACTCGCTCGACATTACACCGCAAAAACGCCGTGAGGCGCTCCGTCTGGGGCACGTCAACGCCGCGCTCTGGGCGACTGGAAACGCACTGACCACCGGCCCGCTGGTCACTTACCTGGCTCGAGATCTCGGGGCTGCTGGACTTGCGTTGGGATTGCTCTTGGCGTTGCCGAATCTGGCCGGAGTCGTGCGACTGGCGGCGCCGGCGCTGATCTATCGCGCCGGCACCGCACGACGGGCCTGCTTGGCAATCTACTCGGCCAGTTACCTGCTGATCGTCGGCGTGCTGGCCATCGTGCTGGCCGTGCCGCTCATTTCGCGGCCCATGGCGGTCGTGGCCATGATTTCACTTTTGTTTGCGCATCAGTTGCTCGAGTACCTGGCTACCGTGGCGCTATGGTCCTGGTGGGGCGATCTGGTGCCGGCGCCGATTCGCGGTCGGTACTTCGCCCGGCGACAGATCGTGCAACTTGCATGCACGATTCCCACGATGCTGGCCAGTGGATACTTTGCCGACGGCTGGCGAGAGGCGTATCGCGATCAACCGGATCGGTTGCTCTTGGCCTATGCCATCCCGACCGGCATTGGAGCGTCGCTGCTGCTGGCCTCGATCGTGCCGCTGGCCATGATGCCCGCGACACGCGCTTATCCGCAGCCAAATCGCAAGCTGTTATGGTCGTCGCTGAGTTTGCCGTTGGCGGATCGGCGCTTCCGGCGATTGCTCTTGTTTCGCAGTTGGTTTTCGCTGGCCAACGGCGTCTCGCAGACGGTGCAAAACCTCGTTTACCCGAAGGACGTTCTGGGACTCGGCGTGGGGCCGATGCAGGTGATGCGCGTGACCACGCAGGTGGGCCAGTTGGGCGTATGCCCGCTGGCCGGCGCGGCCAGCGACCGTTTCGGCAACCGGCCCGTGTTAATGCTGGCGCAAGGGTGCGTCTCGGCCGCATTGCTCTTCTATATCGCGGCCACGGGGCCGGCGACGCGGTGGCTGCTGCTGGGCGCCTGGGTGCTGTATGCGGCCTATGCGGCGCACAACATCTGCCTGCCGAACCTGGTGCTCAAGCTGTCGCCCGACTTGGAGCGTCCCGGCTATCTGGCGGTGATCGATGCCCTATCCAGCCTGTTTCACGCGGCTTCGACCATCGGCGGCGGACTGCTGTTCGATTGGCTGCGGTCGAGTTCCGCCGACAGTTCGGCTGAGCCGTATCGCAGTTGCCTGATCGTGCTGATGCTGGGGCTGGTGATGCGCAGCTTCGGCGTAGTGCTGCTGGCGAGGATCGACGAGCCGGGCGCCTGGACGTGGCGCGAGATCGCGTTGGGCAAGCGCGCTGCTAGACCTTCGTCCAACCTGGCTGGGGAGTCGTGAACACTTGGGGCTTGGCGTCGCCTTGCAACCTGGCGATCGAAGCTTCGGCGGCGGACACCGCCGCGGCATCGGGCAGGATATCGAGGTCGACCTCGAACCTTGCGCTCTCGCCCGGAGCGAGCTTCACAAAGCGCCCTTGTTGGCCCTCGAACGATCGTGGATTGGGGTAATTCGTGCCGGGCTCCAGACCGGTCACGTAGCCATCGGCCGCCAGCGGAGTGTTCTTCCAAAGCGTGAAGCAGGGGAGTTGCTTCACGCTGTAGCGCAGCAGAACGCCACGCGACGCGTGGGCGTTCTTGAGCATCACCTGCGTCCGTCCGTCGGTATCGGCCGCCAGCTCGAAAAAATACACCTGCTCACTGAATCCCTGCTGCTCGTTGGGATAGCTGTCCCAGGCGCTGATGCCTTCGGCGGCGCGTGGGTCGCGCGGCACGATGAACTTTGCCGGTGCAACAACCATGGCGCCGGGGTCCAACATTGGCGGGCCAAAATTGACGTGATACAACAATTGCAGCTCGGCCGGATTGCCAGAGAGGTTCGTCACTTCGTCGCTGATCGTGAGACCGGCGCGACCGGGCGTGGTCTTATAAGTCGCCGTAAGCCGCAGCTTCTGAAACAGGAACCGTATTTCGTCCACGAGGCCGGTGGCGCGGATTTCGCCCGTGGCGTCGTCGGAGACGATCTCGACGTGATGGGCCGGCAGATTGCCGATGCGGCCGTGCAGCGGATACTGGCAAACGCCGTTGACGGCGAAGTCGGGCGCGCCGTTGCTGGAGAGTCCGCAGCGACACATCAATTCGTCGAAGCCTTCGAGCCAACCAAGTCCGCCCGGGTCGGCCACGGGAACGAAGTGGGGATGCACGGGGCCCTTTACCGGCGAATTCCAACCGATCTTCGTGTCGCCCAACCAGGCGTTCCACAAGCCCATGCCGCGCGTGGGCACGACCGCGAAGCGGAGCTTGCCGTTGTCAATCTCCAGCAAGTCGACCCCCTCGCGCACGCCGCCGCGCAGCGTCGTGCGGCGAATCTTGCCGCCGGGAATGTCCAGGTGAAAGTCGGGCTCGTGAACGCCGCGAGCGGTGTCGGTGAGCAATCGGCGATGTTGGGCCATCGAAGGGTCCGCCTGTAGGGATCGAGGACTCTGCGCTATTTCGCGGCGTGCAATGTACGGCCGCCGCGGGGCATTTTCCAGCCGTCGCCAGCGCCAAGGCGTTGTCGTTGCTTGCCACGTGCCGGCGCAGCGAATAAAACAAGGGCTTTACGATGGCTCGGCGGCCGCACGCCAATTTGCCGCCGGCGGCCAACCTTGAGGCAGTTTTCACTGTGAGCGGCCCCTTTACCGGGTCGCTCCATTTTTCTACTCGGAGTTACGGCTCACATCATGGCCACTGCCACACCACTCAAGAAAGACAACGTTGCCAAATCCCTGTCGCGCGCCCTCGATGCCGGCGCCGGCCTGTTGCGGCTCACGCCCACCTGGGTGCCGCGCAGCTTCTTGCACCCGGGCAAACGCATCAAGCTTGCGCCGGGCGATTGGTACGCCTTCGGCGCGCACCGCGGCGGCATTGACGAGCGCTGGTTCGCCAGCACGACCGAGGCGGCCAACGAAAACCGCACGCCGGACGAAGGCCTGAGCTATGTGACCTTCGACGGTCAGCGCTTCACGCTGGCCGACGCCGTTGCCGAAGACGGCGCGCGGCTCATCGGCAAGACCATGTTCGAAAAGTACGACCGCTGGCCGGTGTACTCCAAATTCTTCGACAACATGGGTCCGATCCCTCATCACATGCACCAGTCGTTCAAGCATGCGGCGCTGACCGGCCAGCAAGGCAAGCCCGAAAGCTACTACTTTCCCCCGCAATACAACAACGTTGACAACAACTTCGCCTACACTTTCATGGGCCTGGAGCCAGGCACGACCAAGGCCGACGTACGACAATGCCTGGAGAACTGGCACAAGGGAGACAACGGCATCCTCGATCTGTCGCGGGCCTATCGACTGAAGCGAGGCACCGGCTGGTTGATTCCGCCGGGCGTGCTGCACGCGCCAGGCTCGCTGTGTACTTATGAGCCACAATGGGGCTCGGATGTGTTCGGCATGTTTCAATCGCTGGTCGAAGGCCGCGAAGTGCCCTGGTCGCTGCTGGTCAAGGACGTGCCCCAGGACAAGCACCAGGATCTCGACTTCATCATCGAGCAGCTCGACTGGGAAAAGAACGTCGACACGCATTTCAAAGCGCACAACTACCTGGAGCCAATTGTCGACGCCAGCCGCAGCGGAACAGGGTACACCGACCGCTGGATCGTGTACGGCAAGATCGACGGCGAGCAACTGTTTAGCGCCAAAGAACTGACGCTCGAACCCGGGGCCAAATGCACGCTCAAAGATCCGGGCGCCAGCGGCTGGATTACCGTGCAAGGCCGCGGCCGCATCGGCAAGCTCGAGCTGCAAACGCCCGCCATGATCCACTTCGGCCAAGAGACCAGCGACGAGGTGTTCATCGGCCACGCCGCCGCCCAGGCCGGCGTCGAAATCGAAAACACCGGCGCCGAGCCGCTCGTCGGCTTGCGCTACTTCGGCCCAGACACGCACGAAAAAGTGCCGGGGGTGGGCGACCGGGGCCAGGGATCAGGGGGCAGCTTGTAAAAAACGTGCTGTCCTAAGATTTCGCTCGAAAGTGTCGTGATGACCGATCGTTCGACTGACTAGGCGACGCTATCGCATAACAAAAGCATTGAACCTGGTGGAACTCGTCAATAAGTTGACTGCGGAATAAAGTTGAACGAAGTCGGTCGGCTCCTCAATGGCCTCAAGTCGGCACTAGAAACCCTAATCCTTGACTCCTGAACCCTATGCCTCACTCCAACAACTTTCCAAAGCTCCACAACGCGGCCTGGCCTGGTGTCGTCGGCAAGGGGCCGGATTCGGAGCCGCCGATCGAACTGGACACGATGCTGGACTTGACGGCTGCGGCCGAAGTGGACGGCATCAAGTTTGACGGGTTCGATTTGTTTCTGTTCGATCCGCACGTGAGCATCGACGCGTCAGACGATGAGCTCAAGAGGCTGGCCGAAAAGGCTCAATCGCGCAACCTGGTGATTGGCTCCGTCGTGGCGCCCGTCTGGGAGCCAACCGGTGGCGGTTCGGCGATGGGGGACGAAAGCCAGCGGCAGCGGTTTTTGACGCAGGTGCAAAAGGGCTGTCAGATTGCCAACAAGCTGCGCGAGTTGGGCGTTCGTCCGTACGGAGTTGTGCGGATCGACTCGGCAACCGGCGTGGCCGACTGGGCCAAGGGAGACGTGGAAGCGAACACGAAGCGCATCGCCGAGACGTTTACCGAGGCCTGCAAGATTGCCGAGGACTTTGGCGAGCAGTTGGCGGCCGAGGGTGAGATTTGCTGGGGAGGCATGCACAGTTGGCGGCGGATGCTGCAACTGCTGGAAATGGTCGGTCGGCCGCAGACGCTGGGATTTCAGGCCGACATGGCACACACGCTGCTGTACGTGCTGGGTCACAACGCGCCGGAGGATGCCATCTTGCCGGCCGATTTCGACTGGCACGATACCGAACGGCTGGACGCGGCGCTAAAACAACTCACGTCGGCGCTGCGACCCTGGACGATCGATTTCCACGTGGCGCAAAACGACGCCACGGTGCACGGCACGGGCTCGCACGACAAGACGGGCCGCCACTGCCTGCCCAACGATCCCAACGGCAAGCTCGACATCGTCAAGGTGGCCGGTTACTGGCTGCGTGACGAGTCGGAGCATTTGACCAAGAAGTTTCAGCACATCTGCTGGGACGGGTGCATGTTCCCCAACAAAGTGATGATGGACCCCAATACCTGGAACACGATTTTGGCTACGATGATTGCCGTGCGTGAGGATCACGGCTGGCGTGAGTAAGTTCGACGGCACTGGACGGCCGGGCGATCGATTGCCCCTTCATAAGCTTAGCTATCCAAGAGGTGCCCCATGCGTTTCCGCGAACTTGCCTGGCCGATTCTTTCGCTGTCGATGCTGGTGTCGGCGGTCCGTGCCGATCATCCCAAACCGGCCGATCCGGCGACCCCCAGCGCTGAAGACCTGGTCGAGTTGATGGTCGACCTGGGCGACCACGAGATGATCATCACGACAGACTCGCCGCAGGCGCAGCAGTACTTCAACCAAGGATTGCGGCTGACGTACGCCTTCAATCACGATGAAGCGCGGCGGGCGTTTCGCGCCGCCGCACATCTCGATCCCGAGTGTGCCATGGCGTGGTGGGGCATCGCGCTGACGCTGGGCACCAACTACAACATGCCGATGGATGAAGAGATGGGCAAGGCCGCCTTCGCCGCCGAGCAAAAGGCCCTGGCGCTAGCGGCCGCCGCCACCCCCAAGGAACAAGCCTTCATCGAGGCGCTCAAGGCGCGCTATGCCGATCCGCCGCCGGAGGATCGTAAAGCCCTGGACGAAGCCTTTGCTGTGGCGATGGGCAAGGTCGCCGAGCAGTATCCCGACGACGTGGACGCTGCGGTGCTCTATGCCGAGGCGATGATGGACCTGCGGCCTTGGGAGCTGTGGACGCACGACGGACAGCCCGAGCCCGGCACCGAGCTCATTCTCAAGACGCTGGAGGACGTGCTGGCCAAGGCGCCGAACCATCCGGGCGCCAATCACTACTACATTCACGCGGTGGAATCGGCCGCGCCCGAAAAGGGCATTGCCGCGGCGGAGCGGTTGGCGAAGATTGCGCCCGGCGCAGGGCACCTGGTGCACATGCCGGCGCACATCTACTTTCGCGTGGGCCGCTATAACGACGCCTCGAAATCAAACCAGGCGGCCATCCAGGCCGACGAGGCGTACATCGCCAAGTACAAGCCGCAAGGCATCTACCCCATGATGTACTATCCGCACAACGTCCACTTTCTGTGGGCCGCCGCGGCGATGGAGGGACGCAGCCAGGTGGCGATCGAGGCCGCCACGGCAACGTCGAAGAAGATCCCCGAAATGATGGTCAAAGAAATGCCAATGGTCGAGGGCTTCCTGCCCACGCGGCTGTTTGCACTGGTGCGGTTTCACAAATGGGACGAGATCCTGGCAGAGCCGGCGCCGAACACCGAATTTCGCTATACCTCCGGCATGTGGCATTATGCCCGCGGCATGGCCTACGCGGCCAAGGGCGAGCTGGATAAGGCAAAGGAAGAGCACCAGCGGCTGGTCGAAATCGCGCAGGCCACGCCCGCGGATCAAATCGTCATGCAGCACAAGGCGGTGGACTTGCTCAACATTGCGGTCAACCACCTGAACTCCACGCTGTTGGCCCGCACGGACCAGGACGACGCGGCGGTGGAGAAGCTGCGCGAGTCGGTGGCACTGCAAGACGCGCTGCGATACGACGAGCCGCCGCCGTGGTACTTGCCCATGCGACAAGAGTTGGGCAATCAGCTCTTGAAAATGAACAAGCCGGCCGAGGCCGAGCAGGCCTTCCGCAAGGAACTGCAAATGTATCCCGAAAACGGCTGGTCGCTGGCCGGGCTCGAGCGCAGCCTGCGCGCCCAGATTCGCAACGACGAGGCCGACGCGGTCCACGCTCGATTCAAGACAGCGTGGAGCCAGGCCGACGTCGAACCTTTTTGATGAAAGCCAGGATTCCGGTTTTCGCGTCGACGATAGCCGGGGTAACCACCGTATAGCAACCAACGAAGGAAGAATTGCATGGCGAAGACGCTCAACGTCGGCATGATCGGCTATGGCTTCATGGGCCGCACGCACTCGAACGCCTATCGGCAGGTCAGCAAGTTTTTCCACTGCGAGCACGTGCCGGTGCTCAAGGCTTGCTGCGCCCGCAAGAAGGATAAGATCGCCGCGTTCGCCAAGAACTGGGGTTACGAGTCCTACGAAACCGACTGGCGCAAGCTCATCGAGCGGAAGGATATCGACCTGATCGACATCGGTTCGCCCAACAACACGCACAAGGAAATCGTGCTGGCCGCGGCCGCGGCGGGCAAGATGATCCTCTGCGAGAAGCCCCTGGCCATGAATGTGGCCGAGGCCGAGGAAATGTGCGCCGCGGTGGAGACCGCGGGCGTACCCAACATGGTCTGGTTCAACTATCGCCGCGTGCCGGCCATTTCGCTGGCCAAGCAAGTGGTCGACGAAGGGCGCATCGGCCGGCCGTTTCACTATCGGGCCACCTACCTGCAGGATTGGACCATCGCCACCGACGTCCCTCAGGGGGGCGCCGCACTCTGGCGGTTGGACGTCGACGTGGCCGGCTCGGGCGTGACCGGCGATCTACTGGCCCACTCGATTGACACGGCCGAATGGCTCAACGGCCCCATCGCGCGCGTCAGCGCCGCCACCGTGACGTTCGTCAAGGAGCGGATGCACGCCGAAACCGGCAAGATGGAGCCGGTGGGCATCGACGACGCGTGTATGTTCCTGGCCGTGTTTGCCAACGGTTCGATGGGCACCTTCGAGAGCACACGCTACGCCCGCGGTCGCAAAAACTACAACACGTTCGAGCTCAACGGCGAGGCCGGTAGCGTGTTCTTCGACCTGGAAGATCCGCAGTACCTGCAATACTTCAAGTACTCGGATCCGTCGACCGGCAGGAAGATCGAAAGCCACCTGACCGGCTGGCAGAAGATTCACGTCACCAATCCCGAGCATCCGTACATGAAGCACTGGTGGGTGCCCGGCTGCACGATCGGCTACGAGCACACCTTCACCAACGCCCTGGCCGATTTTCTGCACGGTCTGGAAACCGGCAAGCCCACCCAGCCCGACTTCAAAAGCGGCCTGCGCACGCAGAAAGTCTGTGACGCCGTGTTGGCCAGCGCCAAGAACGGCCAGTGGGTGGAGATCAAGTAGCGTTGAACGGCCGCTCGCCAGCACTAACGGCGTGCGATCTGCGAGCTCAACACAGTCGGATCGTCACTCTGCCCTCATGAGTTGGGCAACTTTGGCGTCCAATAACTCTCCGCGAAGGTCTTTGGCCGCGATGACGCCGTGCTTGTCGAGCACGTAGATCGTGGGGTAGTGGAGCACATTCAAGTCACGGGCGATGAGGCCGTTCTGGCCGTCGAACCAGCAAGGCCAATTCATGCCGAGCTCTTGGACTGTTTTTTGGCCCGTTTCGGTCGATTCGTCGCAACAGACCCCCAACAGCGCAAACGGCTCGCCTCGGTAGGTCTCCACGAGACGTTGCTCCTGCGGTACCATCCCCATGCACGGCCCGCAGCCCGTAAACCAAACCGAGATGACGACGACCTTGCCGCGATAGTCGCGAAGATCCAACGGCGTGGAGTTCAAGTCCTTGCCTGAGATATTCGGGAGTTCGGAACCCATGGACAGTCGCTCCAGCGCGTGGAAGCTCTTGGTTGCTTTCTCGCCAAGAGATTTGAGAGAACGAAAGCCAGGCGCCGAGATGAGGACGGGGACGTCGGCAAATTGCGCCAACACTTCGTGAAATAGTTTCGTGCTCTCGGCTTTGTATTTCTCCGCATTAGCAGGCACCATGTTCTTGCTCGCCTCGGGAGATTCCTTGCTCGCCAAATACTCGGCAAATTCATCGCGCGGGGCGGCGACTTCGTCGCCCTGCGGGTTCCCGCACGATTCGAATCGCTTGGCCAGCATTTCGGCCAGGGCGATGGTGGCAAACCCCTTGTTCGTGCGCGACAGATCCTCTCTCGCAACAAGTTGCCGCAAGAATTGCTCGCGCGCTGGGCCGTCGTACTCGGCAGCCTTCAAGCACATCATGGGCAAGCCCGCACGATCCGTGTGATGCGCCGTAAGGAGGTGCCAGGCGCGCTGGTCCGCGTCGAACATTCGCTGATCTCGAGTGCCAATACTCCGTGCGCGGTCGCAGATCCACATGCAGCACTTGAACGACGTCTCGTCGTCAGGCTGTGCCTCGGCCAGTTCAAGAACGCGAGGAATAAATTCCCAGGCAGGCCAAGCCTCGAATCGCTGGATCTTTTCGGCGGTTGTCGAGTCAGCGGAAATAGGAATCTCGAAAAAGCCTTGCTCGGCCACCTTGTATTCGCTTTCGAGCTGCGCGAATTCGCTGGCCCGATCCGCCGCGCTGGCCCATTGAAACGTCACTCCAATTAGACCGAACACCAAAAAAGCACGTTTCATTTTCTGTCTCCCTCCGCCAGCGTGAGTGAGCTTGCTACAATTCGCTTTATACTCAGTTTGCAAGTGACACACCAAAAAATCGCCGGAATTCGTCTCGCAACGGGCCTCTGTCGATGAACTACTTCGCACACGGACGGGCTTATGTCGACGATCCTTACTTTCTGGCCGGCACGGCTGTGCCGGACTGGTTGAACGTGGCGGATCGGCGGGTGCGGGTGCGCTCGAAGCATGCGCTAATGCACTTGGACGCCGACAACCCGCGGGTGGCGCGGGTGGCGGCCGGCATCGTGCAGCACTGCCGCGACGACGACTGGTTCCACGGCACGCGTGCGTTTGCCGAATTGTCGCTGGCGCTGTGCGGCATGTTGCGCGAGCAGTTGCCCGCCGATGAAGGATTCCGGCCGCATTTCTTGGGGCACATCCTGGTGGAGATGCTCTTGGACGCGGCGCTGATCGCCGACGAGCCCGAGCGACTGGCGGCCTACTATGCGGCCTGCGAATCGCTGGACGGCGCGGTGGTGGAGGCGGCGGTGAACCAGATGGCGCCGCGGCCGACGTATCGCCTGGGCAAGCTGGTGCCGCTGTTTTCGCGCGAGCGGTTCTTGTTTGACTACGCCGAGGATGGCAAACTGTTGTTTCGCTTGAATCAGGTAATGCGCCGTGTCGGCTTGCCGCTGTTGCCCAACGAGCTGGCAGCCTGGCTTGGCACGGCCCGATCCCTCGTCACCGACCGCAAGCAAGAGCTGCTCGCCGCCTGAAGCGCCATCGTCATTTTCCAGCCACTAACCACTGGCCACTACCAATGAAATACGGAATGAACCTGCTGTTGTGGTCGGGCGACCTGACCGACGAGTTGTTGCCGGTGCTGGAAAAGCTCAAAGCGATGGGCTACGACGGCGTGGAGCTGCCCATCTTCGACGCCGACCCCGCCAAGTTTGCCAGGTGGGGTAAGCGGCTCGATGATCTGGGGCTGGAACGCACGGCCGTCACGATTCGCTCGCCGGACACCAATCCCATCAGCCCCGATGCGAAGGTGCGCGCCGCCGGCGTGGCCGGCAACAAGCTGGCACTGGAATGCTGTGAAGCGGCCGGCGTGAAGCTGATCTGCGGACCATACCATTCGGCCATTGGCGAATTCACCGGAACAGGGCCCACGGCCGACGAGTGGCAATGGGGCGTCGATTCGATGCGTCAAACGGCCGAGCACGCCAAGACCCACGGCGTCATGCTGGGCGTGGAGTATTTGAATCGCTTCGAGTGTTATTTTCTCAACTCGGCCGCCGACACGGTCCGTTTCGTGCGCGAAGTGAATCATCCCAACTGCCGCATGATGTACGACACGTTCCATGCCAACATCGAAGAGAAGAACCCGGCACAAGCAATCAAATCCTGCGCCGAGTACACGGTCCACATCCACATTTCCGAAAACGACCGCAGCACGCCCGGGCAGGGCAACGTCCCCTGGGACGCCACCTTTGCGGCCATCAAGGAGACCGGCTACGACGGCTGGCTGATGATCGAGGCCTTTGGGCTGGCGCTGCCCGAGCTGGCGGCGGCCACGAAGATTTGGCGGAAGATGTATCAGAGCGAGGAGCAGCTCGCTCGCGACGGCCTGGCCTTCATGAAGCGGGGGATGGCCTGACGCCGCGCGGGCGCGCACACAGCCCGCCTTGCTAGCCCAAGCGAAAACGGAATATAGTGCGCGTATGTCCGCCAAACGCGCCAATCCGAGCGAACCGGGTGAAAAAGCCCTCGGCCTGGATGCCTTTCGCCAGCCGCCCGAGGAGACGGGTCTTTCGCTCAATCAACTCAGCCAGGTATTCGCAGGGCTGCTTCATTCGGGCGACGATCCCTACACCCCTCCCGCGATCGAACATGAGCCTGATCGTGAACAAGCGGTCGACACCCAGCGCGACGTTGACGACGCCTGCGAGCTCGGGCCGCGGACGATCCTCGAGGCGATGCTGTTTGTCGGGCATCCGCAGAACCAGCCGCTGGCGAGCAAGGAAGTGGCGGCTTTGATGCGGGGCGTGCGTCCAGCCGAAATCGATGCGCTGGTGCGCGAGTTGAACCGCGACTATGAGGCGCGCGGATGTCCCTACACCATCGTCGCCGACGGGGCCGGCTACCGGATGACGCTGCGCGACGAATTCGCCCGCATGCGTGACAGGTTTTACGGCAAAGCGCGTCAGGCACGGCTGTCGCAAGCGTCGATCGAAGTGCTAGCAGCCGTGGCTTACAACCAGCCGATCACAGCCGAAGAAGTGAATCGCTTGCGGGGAACCGCGTGCGGCCATGTGTTGCTGCAATTGGTTCGTCGGCAATTGTTGTGCCTTGAGCGCGCGGCAGGACAAGCGCGAAAGGCACAATACCGCACGACGCCCCGGTTTCTCGAGCTGTTCGGCCTGGCGAGCCTCGCCGAATTGCCGCGCAGCGCGGATTTGGAAGAAAGCAGCTAGCGATTTCCAGACCGCCGCGGGCGCTCTCGCGGATTTTAGTGCTGGTTGTAATGTGCTGTCACATCGCCATTTATGTCGATTGCAGGCAAGCTGCGCAGGCGCGCGCCAGCCGGATTGATAGAATGATGGGCTGTCAGTTCATCGCGGCCAGTCGGCCGTGGAACGGGTGCCTGGCCAGAGAGGTCGGCACTCATGAGACCTGGTGGTTGGGCAGGCCAAAAGTTGCCCACGCGGTGCGAAATGAACAACGGGCAATACGAAAGTGCGGGCCGTGGCGCTTGGCCAAGCGGCGAAAGCGATCTCGGCTGCACGAATCGCACCCCGGTGGAAGTTCAACATGCTGGCAGCCTTTAATGGATTCTGTGCCCTGATGCGTCCACACTCGTGGTAAACACGCACGCTCGAACACCACGCCGATCTCAATTCGCTGCCCTGCGCGCCGAAGCCCCGATCGTCGTGCCGTCGCTGTTGTTGTGCGATTTCGCGCACCTGGCGGACGAGGTCCACAAGCTAGAGGATGCCGGCGTCCACTCGTTTCACTTGGATGTGATGGACGGTCACTTCGTGCCGAATCTGACGTACGGCATGCCCATCGTCGAGGCTGTCCGCCGCGAAACGAAGCTGCCGATCGAAACCCACTTGATGATCTCGAATCCCGAAAAATACGTCGAGCAGTTTGTCGAAGCCGGCGCCGATGCTGTGACGTTTCACGTCGAGGCGACGGACGATCCCCGCCCGATTCTCAAGCGGCTGCGCGCGCTGGGCGCTATTGCCGGGCTGGCCTTCAATCCCGACACGCCTGTGACCGCCATCGAGTCGTTTGTCGACGACTGCGACCTGGTGCTCACGATGAGCGTTCATCCGGGTTTCGGTGGTCAGGGCTTCGAGGAAACTGCCTTAACCAAGCTCGCCCAACTGCGCGACCGGTTTGGCGGGGAAGTTTTGCTGGAAGTCGACGGCGGGGTGAATCCCGAGACCATCGGCCGCTGCGCCGCCGCAGGCGCCCAATTTCACGTCGTGGGCTCTGCCATCTTCGAGCATCCGAACTACGCCCAGAGCATCGCCAACCTGCTACGTGCCGCTCAATCTCCCTCGAGGACTCACTAAGCACTATGGTCCAATTCGTACTAGTCAGGCCGGGTTCTACCGACTACGACCAGCAGGGTCGTATTCAGGGCACTCTCGACATTCCACTCGACAGCCAAGGTGCCGAGCAGGTGCAACGCGTGGTCGAAGAGCTGCGTGCCCTGGGCATTACGGCCATTTATCGGGCACCGTGCCAATCAGCGGAGCAGACGGCTCAAGCGATTGGCGAGGCGGTCGATGTCAAGATAAAGGAACTGGATGCTCTGCGGAACATTGATCTGGGTCTCTGGCAGGGTATGCTGGTGGAGGACGTCAAACGCAAGCAGCCCAAGGTGTTTCGCCAGTGGCGCGAACAGCCCGAAACGGTTTGCCCGCCAGAGGGGGAACGGTTCACCTCTGCGCAGGCGCGCGTCGAGGCGGCCTTGACCAAGTTGCTGAAAAAGCACAAAGAAGGAACCATCGCGTTGGTAATTCCGGAGCCGTTGGCGAGCGTCGCACGCGGAATCCTCTCGCACACGGAAATTGGTGATTTTTGGAAGAATGGGACATTTTGTGGCAGGTGGGAGGTCATTTGTCCCGAGACCCAGGCTGCCCTTCCCAGCGAGTCGTAGTGAAGGCAGGGAAAAAATCGGTCCGGAACCGCTCCGGATGCCGATCTCCATGGATGGCCACCGGTTACTAACCGTTTGAGCGCAATGACGATCCAGCAGCCATCGGCCGCAATGAACGAATCCCCCATGGCGACCAGTCAGACATCGGCCAGCAACGCATCGGCCGCCCCGGCGGCGCGACGTCCCAAGCGGGGCGTGCCCGAGGGTCTTTGGCAGCGTTGCCCCGGTTGCCAGGCGACGATCTTCCGCAAGCAGGCCGAGCGTGCGCTGGGGGTCTGTCCCGAGTGCGACTTCCACTGGTACGTTTCGGCGCAGCAGCGCATCGAGCAGGTGCTCGACGAAGGGACGTTCGAGGAGTGGGATGGCCACTTGGAGCCCACCGATCCGCTGGAATTCGCCGACAAAATGCCGTATCGCGAGCGGCTGAAGCACGAGCAAGCGCGCACCGGCCTGCGCGAGGCGGCGGTGGTGGGCACGGGCATGATTCGCGCCCGCCGCGTGGCCTTCGGCGTGACCGATTCGGCGTTCATCATGGGCAGCATGGGCGCCGTCGTCGGCGAAAAGCTGACGCGCCTGGTGGAGCGTGCCACCGTCCAACGGTTGCCGCTGATCATCATCAGCGCCTCGGGCGGCGGAGCCCGCATGCACGAGGGCATTTTGTCGCTGATGCAAATGGCCAAGGTCTCGGCGGCGCTGGCCCGCTATGACCAGGCAGGCGGCTTGTTCATTTCGGTGCTGACCAACCCGACCATGGGCGGCGTGGCCGCCAGCTTTGCATCGCTGGGCGATTTGGTTTTCGCCGAGCCGAAGGCCCTGATCGGATTCGCTGGCCCACGCACCATTCAGGCCACGATTCGCATCGAGCTGCCCAAGGGCTTCCAGACCAGCGAGTTCCTGCTGGAGCATGGATTCATCGATCGCATCGTGCGTCGCGGCGATCTGAAGAGCGAGATTGCC
>JBBDYK010000285.1:0-15283 GCA_040901665.1 Pirellulales bacterium
GCCCAGCATGGCCAGCACGCGCGCGCCGCCCAGCGGGGCGATCTTCTCGACCTCGCGCTTCAGCCCAACCAGAAACGGCGGCTCCTGGATGTAAGTGCTCTGGCCGGACCACTCGTAAAGGTCGCCGGTGCTAGTGGGCAGCTTGTTCCATTTTTCGTTCGAGGTGAAGACGTTCGCGTATTGCCGCGTGAACATCTCGGGCGAGATGCACTCGTCGATGGTTTTTTGCACTTCGGCGGGCGATGGCCAAATGTCCTTCAGGTAGACGTCCTGGCCATCCTTGCCTTTGCCCAATGGTTCGGTGAGCAGGTCGATGTCGGTCGTGCCGGCCAACGCGTAGGCGACGACCAACGGCGGGCTGGCCAGATAGTTGGCTTTCACCAGTGGATTGACGCGCCCCTCGAAGTTGCGGTTGCCGCTCAGTACGGCCGACGCCACCAGGTCGGCGTCGGTGACCGCCTTGGCCACCGGCTCTGGCAGCGGGCCACTGTTGCCGATGCAGGTGGTGCAGCCGTAGCCGACCGTGTAAAAGCCCACGGCCTCGAGCGCCTTGGTGAGGCCGGATTTATCGAAGTAGTCGGTAACGACGCGTGATCCCGGAGCGAGGCTGGTCTTCACATAAGACTTTGGCTTGAGCCCCTTTTCCGCCGCCTTCTTTGCCAACAACCCGGCGGCCATCATCACCGAGGGATTGCTGGTGTTGGTGCAACTGGTGATGGCGGCAATCACGACCGCGCCGTGTCCGATCGTGGAGCACGATCCGTTGTCGACCACTTCGGCCTTGCGCTTCAGTCCGGCTTCGTCCAATGCAAAGCCGCGCTCGGACACCGGTGCCGCGAGCGACTTGCGGAACGACGCCTTCATGCCTGCCAAGGGTACGCGATCCTGCGGGCGCTTGGGCCCGGCCAGGCTCGGTTCGACCGTGCCCATGTCGAGCGTTACGACCTTGGTGAATGTCGGTTCCGGGCCGTCATCGGTGCGAAACAACTGCTGTTCCTTCGTATAGCGCTCGACCAATTCGACCTCAGCCGGCGAGCGGCCGGTGCGGCGATAGTATTCCAACGTTTCGGCGTCGACGGGGAAGAAACCCATCGTGGCGCCGTACTCGGGCGCCATATTGCCAATCGTCGCGCGGTCGGCGAGCTTCATCGTGGAGACGCCGGGTCCGAAGAACTCGACGAACTTGCCGACGACCCCTTCCTTGCGCAGAATTTGGGTCACGGTCAGCACCAGGTCCGTGGCCGTGGCGCCCGCGGGAAGTTGGCCCGTCAATTTGAACCCGACGACCTCGGGCATGAGCATGTAGAGCGGCTGACCGAGCATCACGGCCTCGGCCTCGATGCCGCCAACGCCCCAACCCAGTACGCCCAGGCCATTGATCATCGTGGTATGGCTGTCGGTGCCCACCAGTGTGTCCGGCACGGCCACGAGGTCCTTGGCGTCGCCGCGCAGGAACACGCCCTTGGCCAGGTACTCCAGATTGACCTGGTGAACGATGCCGACCGATGGTGGCACGGCGCGGAAGTTGGCAAAGGCTTTTTGTCCCCACCGCAGAAACTCGTACCGCTCGCGGTTGCGCTCGTATTCCAGATCGACGTTGGCCGCCAGCGCCGTGGGGCTATTGAACGCGTCGACCTGCACCGAGTGATCGATGACCAGGTCGACTGGGATCAAGGGATTGATCTTGGTCGGGTCGCCGCCCAGCCGCTGCATTGCGGCCCGCATCGCCGCCAGGTCGACTACGGCCGGCACACCGGTGAAGTCTTGCAGCAGCACGCGCGTGGGATGAAATGGGATTTCGACTTGCGCCGGCCTGGCGGCGTTCCAACCGGCCAGGTTCTTCACGTCGTCCTCGCGCACCGCGTAGCCGTCGCAGTTGCGCAATGCCGATTCGAGCAAGATGCGGATGGAAAAGGGCAGGGCGGCAATCTTGGCCAGGCCGGCCGCTTCCAGTTTCGAGAGACGATAGAGACTCGCTTTCCCTTGTCCGGTTTCAAACCGCTCGCGCGCTGTAAACGGATCGGACTTACGCTCACTCGACATGACTCTCGTGCCTTCACTGTGAAAGGACCGGCGCGCCGCGTAGGCGCTCCAATTGTTGCAATCCGCACGATTGTACCGCGTGGGGGGTGTTTTGTCTGCGGGGAGCGCGCCGCCGTGTGTTGACGGCGACCTGGGCTTGCGAGTGCGGCCGGCAACCTCCGGCGGCGTGCTTCCAATTTGACGGACGGCCTGTTGCGATCTAGGTTTGCGCGTGACCGCTGCCAGGTGATCTTCACGCTTGGTAGGGGCCCGGTTGCACGCGCCCACGCACTGCGGAAATCGTCTGACCAAGACCGCGGCGGCGGACGTCACGTCCCTTCAAGAAATGGAACGTCCCCCATGCCGGACACTTCGCACGACGATCTCTTGGCACGACTGGCGGGGCAGAGCGGGCTGCCCGGCGAAGACCCCTGGGCCGCCATAGCGGCCTCTCAACCGCGACACGCGGCGGTCGACGACAAAGCCCCGGACGGCGCCGAAGACGAAAAGCTCGCGCAACTACTCCATCGCATCCGCGGCGTGGCCCAGGGCGGCAACACCTCGACCGATGCGACGTCACCTCTCAAAACGAAGGCGGGCGAAGACGGCGCCAAGGATGTCTTCGTGCCGCTCGAACCGCGCACGATCTCCGAGGCCGGGCTGACAACCAGCGCCGTCGAGGGATTGATGCTCAAGCTGCTGTTGTCCCGCGGTGATACCGTCGGCCGCAGCATCAGCGACCATATCCGGCTGCCATTCGGCACCATCGAGACGCTGTTGCGCGACATGAAGAACGATCAGCTTGTCGTTCACAAGGGCGCCGCGCCCATGAACGACTATCTCTATCAGTTGACCGACATGGGGCGCGAGCGAGCCCGCCGGCTGAGCGAACACTGCACGTACTTCGGCGCGGCGCCCGTGGCGCTGCGGGACTATGTTACCGCTGTGGCAATGCAATCGCTCACCGCGCAACACCCGACGGCGGAAGACCTGGAGCGGGCGTTTTCCGACCTGTTGATCAACAAGTCGATGCTGCGCCGCCTGGGCCCGGCCATCAACTCGGGACGCGGCTTGTTTCTGTTCGGCGCGCCGGGCAACGGCAAGACCAGCATCGCGGAGCGCATCACCAAGGCGTTCGGCCAGACCATTTGGATCCCGCGCGCCATCGGTGTCGACGGCGAAATCATTCGGCTCTACGACCCCAATGCCCACGAGGAAATTCCCGTAGACCCGGGCAGCGGTCTGCTGGATCAGAATCACATCGATCGCCGCTGGATTCGCATTCGCCGGCCCACGGTGGTGGTGGGCGGTGAATTGACCATGTCCAATCTGGAAGTGACGCTCAATACTTCGACCGGCATCAGCGAAGCCCCGATGCAACTCAAGAGCAATTGCGGCACGCTGGTGATCGACGACTTCGGCCGCCAACGGATGAGCACCGATGAGCTATTGAATCGCTGGATCGTTCCGCTGGAAAAGCGCTACGACTATTTGAATCTGGCAAATGGCAAGAAGATCGAAGTGCCGTTCGATCAGCTCGTCATTTTCTCCACGAACCTCGAGCCGCGCGATCTTGTTGACGATGCGTTTCTGCGCCGCATCCCCTACAAGATCGAGGTCGTCGATCCCACCGAAGAGGAGTTCCGCGATCTGTTCAAAATGATGGCGCCCAACCTGGGCTTTGTCTATGACGACAACGTGGTGACGTACCTGCTGGAAACGCACTATCGGCCGCTCAAACGCCGCATGCGGTGCTGTCACCCGCGCGATCTGCTGATGCAGGCCCGGAACATGTGCCTCTACGAAGGTCGACCGATGGAGCTGTCAAACGATTCGATGGACTTTGCCGTGGAAAACTACTTCGCGGTGCTTTGAGCAGCCCTCGTTGCATCGGGCTGAAAGAATTTGACGGCCTCGGCCATGCCGTCGAACAGATAGCGGGCAGCGCTATAGTGCCCGGCGTTCCACCAGATGATGGGCGGTTCGCCATAAGCGCGCCACAGCGCCTCGGTACAGCCGGGCGGCACAACCTCATCGTGGCGGGCGTTGAGCATCAAGATCTTCCGGCCGGGCACCGGTCTGGCATAGGTGATCGGATCGACCGGGCGAAACAGAGCGAACAATTGCTCCTTCGTCCCGCCGTTGGCGATCCAACGCTGGCGCAACGGCGCCAACTCCTCGCTGGTCCAGGCCACTTCGCCCATGTCGCCGCCGGCCAGGATCAAGCAGACCTTGTGGAATCGCGGTTCGACGCCCGACGCCAAAGCGCTGGTGATTCCGCCCAGGCTGATGCCCATGATGCCGAGTTGTCCGGCGTCCACTTCGTGTTGCGACCCGAGCCAGGCTGCGGCCTGCCGCACGTCGAGCACGGCCTGGGTCATGCCGCGCACCGTTTCCTCAGGATCGACCGAGACCATCCGCGCCGGCGAGTCGGGCTGGCGCCGCTCGCCGTAGTAGGGCATCTTCAAGAACAAGGCCGCCACGCCCCGCGAGGCCAACGTACGGCAAAACAGCCGCGACAGATCGAAATCGCCCCCCAGAATGTGCAAGACGATCACGCCCGGCACACGTGCGCCAGTTGCACCATCGCCGGGGGCCAATTGACAAAAATACTCGCAATGGACCGTATTGTTGTTCTCGTGCGGCGTCACGACCGGCGAAGGAAACGTCACCTTCGACATGCGCACGTTGCGAGCCACGGTCGACAGCGGCGCTTCTGAGAATTCGAACTCATGCGGCGGCAGCCGAAAGCGCTCGGGCAAGTTCAACTCGCCGGGCGCGCACTGGAACTCGATCACACCGCTACGCGCCACCGTCGCTTCGGCGGCCTTTGCGCCGGGCGCAATTGTCGCGACGAGCAATGTCACGGTCAGCCAGGTTTTCCTGTGGAGCATGCTTAGCGACTCCCATACGGGAAGGTGTTCCGTTTCACTATGTACAATGTGATGCACTGCACTGGCAAGATGAATCCTAGACGCGGCGTGCTAACGAGGCCATTCGTACTGCACTTAGCCGTGCGTTTCCGATAGCCATCGTAGCTGCCGCTGCACGATCGCTTACGCGACGCCTCTACAACCGCCAAAGTCTGCCCAATTGGGCACGCTCGATTGTTTGGCGCGTGGCGTATAATTCCCTGTCGGATAAGCCATTTTCCGGGCGAAATTCCAGCGGCGACTGGCGGACGCCCGAATTGCATTTCTAGCGGATTTGTGCCATGCGCAAAGTATTGGTGCTCGGTGCCGGCAAGATCGGCCGCATGATTGCCAAGCTGCTCACCTCGAGCGGCGACTACCACGTGTTGGTGGGCGACGCCGATCTGCACTCGCTGGAACGCATCCGCGCGCAAAGCGGCGTCGACACCGTGCGGCTCGATGCCTCGGATCGGCCCGAGATCGCATCGGCGCTGCGCGGGCGCGGCGCCGTCATCTCGGCGCTTAGCTATCACCACAATCCAACGGTTGCCGACGCGGCACTGGAGGCGGGAGTCAGCTATTTCGATCTCACCGAGGACATTGCCACGACCCAACGAGTCAGCGAAATCTCGACCGCAGCGATTCCCGGCCAAATCTTCATGCCACAGTGCGGCCTGGCCCCCGGCTTCGTGTCGATCGTCGCCCAGTGGCTGACCGAGGGCTTCGATTCGCTCGACACGGTTTACATGCGAGTGGGCGCGCTGCCGCAGTTTCCTTCCAACGCGCTGATGTACAACCTCACCTGGTCGACCGACGGCCTGATCAACGAGTACTGCAATCCGTGCGAGGCCATTCACGAGGAGCGGCGCATCGTCGTGCTGCCGCTGGAAGGAACCGAGCATTTTTCGCTCGACGGCGTGCGGTACGAGGCGTTCAACACCTCCGGCGGTCTCGGCTCGCTGTGCGAATCGTTGGAAGGTCGCGTCCGCGAGCTCAATTACAAGACCATCCGCTACCAGGGACATCGCGACCTTATGAACTTCCTGATTCGCGGCCTGCGGCTCTCGGAGCGCCGCGAGCTGCTTAAGGAAATCTTGGAGCGCGCCGTTCCAGTGACGTTTCAAGACGTGGTCGTGGTGTTCTGCACCGTTTCGGGTCAGCGAAAGGGGCAGTACGTTCAGCATAGCGACGCCCGCAAAATCTATGGGCAAACGATCGACGGCGAAACGTGGAGCGCCATCCAACTCACCACCGCGTCGGGCATTTGCACGGTCGTCGATCTATATTTCCACGGCACGCTCAGCGGCACCGGGCTGGTGCGACAAGAGCAGGTCAAGCTCGGCGACTTTCTCAAGAACCGCTTTGGTCAGCACTATCACGGCTCGAAGATCAACAGTCGCTACAGCGGCGTCGCCGATTTCACCGGAGGGAGCCATGAGGAACCAACTCCTTAGCGCGCGGGTGCGACTGGGCGTCGTCGAACCACGCGCCCTGGCCATTGGCATCGACTGGCAGGACGGGGCGGGTGAGACGCTGGCGGTCCACACGCCAATCGACCGAACTCCGTTGGCCAGCTTTCGCGCTGCAACTCGAACGGACGTAGCTCGGGCAATTGAAGCGGCGGGCGCTGCTTTCCTCCGCTGGCGGTTGATACCGGCGCCCAAGCGCGGCGAACTCGTCCGTCAAATCGGCGAAACGTTGCGCCAGCACAAGGAGGATTTGGCGCTGCTGGTGACGATCGAGTGCGGCAAGATACTGGAAGAATCGCGCGGCGAAGTGCAGGAAATGATCGACATCTGCGATTTCGCCGTAGGACTGAGCCGGCAACTGTACGGATTGACGATCGCCAGCGAGCGGCCCGCGCATCGCCTCGCGGAGCAGTGGCATCCGCTGGGGCCGGTGGGCGTCATCACCGCGTTCAACTTTCCGGTGGCTGTCTGGGCGTGGAACGCTATGCTGGCGCTGGTTTGCGGCGACACGCTGATTTGGAAGCCATCCGAGAAAACGCCGCTGTGCGCCATGGCCTGCCAGCAACTTGCGGCCTCAGTCCTGACAAAATCGGACGATGTTCCGGCCGGAGTCTTGAACCTGGTGGTGGGTGGCGCCGACGTCGGTCAATCCCTGGCCGCCTCGCCCGGGCTGCCGCTGGTGTCCGCAACCGGCTCGGTCGCAATGGGCCGCGCCGTCGCGACCACCGTGGCAGGACGCTTGGGACGATCGCTATTGGAATTGGGTGGCAACAACGGCGCCATTGTGACGCCGTCCGCGGATATCAACCTGGCGCTGCGAGGCATCGTGTTCTCGGCAGCCGGCACGTGCGGCCAGCGCTGCACTACACTGCGGCGACTGATCGTGCACCGGTCAATCGCGGACGACGTGCTCGCCCAGTTGCTCCAGGCTTATGAACAACTGCCAATTGGCGATCCGTTGAAGCCAGGTACGTTGGTCGGCCCGCTCATCGACGAAGTGGCTGCTGCACACATGGCGGACGCGCTCGATGCGGCCCGGCAGCAAGGCAGTCGCGTGCATGGTGGAAAGCGACTGAAACAGGGTGTGCCCGCCGGCGGCGCGTACGTGCGGCCGGCAATAGTTGAAATCGACCCTGCTGCCCCGATAATCCAGACCGAGACCTTTGCTCCCATTCTGTATCTATTGCGCTACGACAACTTTGCAGAGGCGCTGGCCATTCATAACGGTGTGCCACAAGGTCTGGCTTCGGCCATCTTTACCAACGACGTCCGCGAAGCTGAGTTGTTTTGCTCGGCCGGTGGTTCGGATTGCGGGATCGCCAACGTCAACATCGGCACCAGCGGCGCGGAGATCGGCGGCGCCTTTGGCGGCGAAAAAGAAACCGGCGGAGGTCGCGAGTCCGGCTCGGACGCCTGGAAGTACTACATGCGCCGAGCTACCAACACGATCAACTACTCGACCGAACTGCCGCTGGCGCAGGGCATCAAGTTTCCCGTGTGACCAATTGTTGCGCCAGCGCGAAGGACCCCAGCACGCCGGCCCGATCGCCCAGACCAGGCGGCACGATGTACCGATCGATGTCCGCCAGGATGGCTGACGACTGCACGTACTCGTTGAGCAACTGCTGCACGTCGCGGCGAATCAGTGGAAAGAGTTGCGCTGCTGACATGACGCCTCCACCCAAAACGATGCGCTCCGGTGAAAGCGTGCAAATCACATTGACCAGCGCCAATGCCAGGTAACGCGCCTCCAGCGGCCAGGCGGGATGATCGGCCGGCAAGGTGTCGCTGGGCGCCTGCCAGCGCTCGCTGATGGCTGGCCCGCATGCCAGGCCTTCCAGGCAGTCGCCATGGAATGGACAGTGGCCGGGGTAAGGATCGATGGCAAGGTCGTGCGGAATGCGCATGTGCCCCATCTCGGGATGGACGAGGCCGTGCATCAACTGACCGTTAACCAGTCCGCCGCCGCCGATGCCCGTGCCGATCGTCAGGTAAATCAAGTCGTCAACGCCGCGTCCGGCGCCCCAGGTGTGTTCGCCGAGCGCTGCCACGTTGACATCGGTGTCAAAGCCCACGGGTACCCCGAGCGCCTTTCGCACCGGTCCGACCAGATCCGTGTTGCTCCATCCCGGCTTCGGCGTGGACGTGATAAACCCAAACTTCTCCGACGCCGGCTTGGGATCGATCGGACCAAACGAGGCAATGCCGACCGCCGCGGGCATCCCGATCGTGGCGCCCTGCTCGCGAAAGAACGAAATCACGTGCTGCAACGTTTCCGCAGGGTTGGTCGTGGCGATGCGTTTCAAGGCGCGCACGTCGTCGGGGCCCGTGCCCAGGGCACAGACGAACTTCGTGCCGCCGGCCTCGATACCGCCGACGAGCGGTTTGGTGGGTTGCTGCATGGCGTTTGGATGCCCCGGGGCGAAGCCAGGAATTGAGAGTCGAATCGAACTCGGCAACGTCATCGACAATCATGCGGCCAGCGCGCAGAATGTGTCAAGAAGTGGTGCCAGTAAAGTTTGCGACGCCAACACGTATTTCGGAGCTGTCATGTCGACTCAAAGGTTAGTCAGGCTCGTCTGCTGCTTCGTTCGCACGCTGTTGCTGCTTTTCATAGCGTTCGTCGGTGCGATGCAGGTGGCGCTCGCTGAAAACTGGCCGAATTGGCGCGGTCCGCAGAACCTGGGGATCTCGGGCGAATCGAATCTGCCGCTTACTTGGAGCCCGACCGACAACGTTGCCTGGAAGCTGAAGCTGCCGGAGCGTGGCAACTCGACGCCCATCGTGTGGGACGACCGCATTTTCCTCACGCAATCGGTGGAATTAGAGAAGCGCCGTACTCTGCTGTGCGTCGACGCGACCAACGGCCAGGTGCTTTGGCAAGTTGGCACGCAATACACGGACGAGGAGCCGACGCATCGCACGAATCCCTTTTGCTCCGCATCTCCCGTGACCGACGGACAATGCGTGATTGCCTGGTTCGGATCGGCCGGCGTTTTTTGCTACGACTTTCAGGGCAAGGAGATTTGGCATCGCGACTTGGGCATCCAGGAGCACGAATGGGGCTATGCGGCCTCGCCGGTGCTGCACGGCGATCTCTGCTTTCTGAGCTTTGGGCCGGGCAAGCGCGAATTCATCATTGCCCTGAACAAGAACACCGGCGAGCCGGTGTGGCAGTTCGACATTCCCCAACCGCAGCGGCTCGACATCCCTGGCGTGGAGAAAACGCCCGAGCAGCGCAACGATGAATTGCGCGGCTCGTGGAGCACGCCGTTGGTGATTCGCGCCGAGGGGCGCGACGAACTGATCCTGACGTTGCCCGAACACGTTGTCGCACTGGATCCAGAATCCGGGCGCCAGTTGTGGCATTGCGAGGGGCTGGGCTCGTTGGTCTACACTTCGCCCATGTGGGGCGACGGCGTGCTGGTGGCACTGGGGGGCTATCACCGTGCGAGCCTGGCGGTTCGCCCGGGCGGCAATGGCGACGTGACCGAAACGCGTCGGCTGTGGCACCAGCCCAAAAGCAAGCTACAACTTGGATCCGGCGTGATCCACCAGAGGCACATCTATGTCAGCGACATGCACGCCGTGGCCCAATGTCTCGATTTGCAGACCGGTAAACCGGTTTGGGAAGAGCGACTAAAGGCATCTGGCGGCGACAATGCCACCTGGTCGTCCATGATCCTCACGGCCGACCAGCGGCTATACCTGCTGAACCAGGCCGGCGATACCTTCGTGCTGCGGGCGAGTCCTGACTTCGAGCTATTGGCAACGAACTCTCTCGGCGAAATGACCAACGCGTCGATCGTCATTTCGTCCGGCCGAATCTACGTGCGGACGCACGAACACTTATGGTGCATCGGCGCCGAGAGGCACTAGCGCCCGCAATGTCCGCCGCTGGATCGGCCGCACTCCGCCCGGGAGTTATTGAAAAGCAGCCAAACTTGTTGCAAAGCGTGCCGGCTCATGGCAAGCTAAGGCATCCTTTCGTTGTTTGCGTTCCACCCGTTTCCAAGGAGTGCGAGTCATGTCGCGCCATCGTGCGATTTGCTGGGGTCTCTTGCTGATCGGTCTACTCGTGGCAGCGGTCTGGAGCGGGGCGGGCAAAGTGCGCGCGGACGAGTCTTCCGCGGCCGCGGAGAAGATGGCCGCGAGCGTCACGATCGTGCGGGACGAATGGGGCGTGCCGCACATCGAAGGCCCGACTGACGCCAGCGTGGCGTTCGGATTTGCCTATGCTCAGGCCGAGGATTATTTCTGGCAGATCGAGGACACCTACGCCGCAGCGTTGGGCCGCTACGCCGAACTTTGGGGTGACGAAGGCGTGAACGCTGACTTGCTTACGCTGTCGTTCGAGATTCCTCAACGAGCCCAGGCCGACTTTCAGAATATCGAAGCCCCGCTGCGGGCGATTGCCGAGGGCTATACCGCGGGTCTGAACCACTATCTGGCCAAGCATCCGGAAGTGAAGCCGCGGCTGATCAAGCGCTTCGAACCGTGGTTCATGCTGGCCTATGAGCGCAATGTTCTGTTGGAGTTCATGTTTGGCAAGTCGCATGCGCCGCGCGGCAACGTGCGCAAGTCGATCGAAGGCTTGCAAGAGGCCATCGGCTCGAACACTTGGGCTATCGCTCCCAGTCGCACCAAGGACAAGCACGCCATGCTGTTCGCCAATCCGCATCAGCCGTGGTTCGGCTATGGCCAGTTCTACGAAGGTCACGTCAAGAGCGGCGAAGGACTGAACTTCTCGGGCGCTTGCTTCTTCGGCGGACCGTTGCCCACCATCGGCCACAACGAACACCTCGGCTGGTCGCACACGGTGAACGATCCGGACGTGGCCGACGTGTGGACCGAAACATTCGACGATCCTAAGAACCGCAAGAACTACAAGTACGGCGATGGTTATCGCGAGGCCACCGAGTGGCCGGTCACGCTCAAGATTCGCACGACCGACGGCTTCCAGGAGAAGCAGTATACGCTCCGCAAGACGCACCACGGGCCGATTGTTGGCTCCGCCGGCGACAACAAGTACCTGGCTGTGCAAATCGCCAAGCTGGCCGAAGGGAGCCGGCTGCGGCAGGCACTCAAGATGACCAAGGCCAAGAATTTCATCGAATGGCGCGCCGCAATGGCCGAGCTCGATCTGCAAATGTTCAACACCTGCTATGCCGATCGCGACGGCAATATCTTCTATGTCTACAACGCGGCCGTCCCGTTGCGCGATCCGAGCTTCGACTGGACGAAGCCCGTCGACGGCTCGAATCCGAAGACCGAATGGCAGGGCATCCTGGCATTCGACGATCTGCCGCAGATTCTCAATCCTCGCTCGGGCTACCTGCAGAATTGCAATTCCACGCCCTACACGACCACCGACGACGGCAATCCTTCAATTGGCGATTTCCCGGCCTACATGGCGGAGGACCGATTTGACGACAAGCGCCGTGCGAAGGTGTCGCGCATGCTGTTGCGCAACATGCACGACATCACGTTCGAGGACTGGAAGCACGCGGCCTTCGACACGACGCTGTACTGGCCGCTGGTGAACATCCCCGTTTTCGCGCGCGAGCTGGAGGAGCTGGAAAAGTCCGATCCCTCGCTGGCCGCGCGGTGCAAGCCGCTGATGGAGCATCTGTGCGACTGGGATTGCCGCTCCGCGATCGACTCCACGCAGACCACGTTGTGCTACATGTGGTACGAGGAGATGTACGGCCGAGGATACCCTGTCGAGACGCTCAAGCCGGAGTTTGTCGACAACCCGACCAAGAAGTTCGAGGCGCTTGCTACCGCCGCCGGTAAGCTGAAAGCGTTTTACGGCGACTGGAAGATCGCCTGGGGCGATGTCAGCCGCATCCAGCGTCATGCCAACTATGCCGACATGGCCAAGATCCCATTCTCCGACTCGCTGCCGAGCCTGCCCTGCGCCGGCGCGCCCGGTCCGCTGGGTGTGGTGTTCAACACCTACTATGCGCCCCCCACCGCCACGCACAAAAAGCAATATGGCGTCGTGGGTCATTCGTTCGTCGGCGTGTACGAATTCGGCGACAAGGTGCAGGCCGCGACGCTGTTGCAGTTCGGCGCCTGCTCGAATCCCGAATCGCCCCACTTCATGGACCAGGCCGAGCTGTACTCGAAGCAGCAGTTCAAGCCCGCCTGGTTCCACTGGGACGACGTGCTGGCCCACGCCAAGCAGACATACCACCCCGGTGCGGAAGGCAAGTAGGTCACCGCGGCCTACTTGCGTCGGTCGCCTAACGCCCGCTCCAGAGGTCGCAACACCGCCAGGATCACCAAAGCCATCACGGACGCCACAATGGGCAGCCAGATGCGGCCCGAGCCCACGGCGGTTCCCAAGGCTGCAGTGAACCAGATGCTGGCCGCCGTGGTGAGCCCGTGAATCTGGTTCTCGTCCTTCGATTTGAGGATGGCCCCGGCTCCGAGAAAGCCGATGCCGGTGGCCAATCCTTGGACGATGCGGGTCTGCGCGTCGACGCTGGCGCCCGTTTCTTCAGCCGCCAGCATGAACAGCGCCGCGCCCACCGAAACGAGCATGTGTGTGCGCAGTCCGGCCGGCATGCCCAATCGCTCGCGCTGAATGCCGGGCAGCGCGCCCACGACGGCCGCCAAGGCCAGGCGAAAGGCTACGTCTACTAGCGACGCCGTTTCCGGCCAGTCCGCGACAAGTTCCCGCCAGAATGCTTCCATGGCTGCGTCACCTCAGCTCGCGCTCGCAGAATTTCCGCCCGTTTCCAGTATACCCAGCACGCACGTGGACGGTCGCGACGCGACGGTCGGCCGCCAGGTTGGGCATGCCGGCGCGGCGCGCCGTTGCCGACATCCGGGCGCCATGACTATACTTGCAGCAGACAGCCCGGCGCCGCTTCGAGGGGCTAAATTCCGGCGCACCACCGCAATGAGCAACGACAAGCTGCGGCGGCAGATCACGCACGAAGCCGCCCGGTTGATGTACGTGCGGCAAGAGTCGGAATACTATCGGGCCAAGCTCAAAGCCGCCCGACGTATTTATCGCGGGCGAGTGAAGCCCGCCGATTTGCCCACCAACCGCGAGATCCGCGACGAGATCCAGTCGCTGGCACGCATTCACGAAGGCGCACAGCGCACCGCCGGACTGCGCGAGATGCGCATTGAGGCGTTGCGCGTGATGCGCCTGCTGCGTCTGTTCCGCCCGCGGCTCATCGGCAGCACGTTGACCGGCCACGTGCGGCAAGGATCGGACATCGACCTGCACGTGTTTGCCGACAACATTGCCGGCATCACAGCCGCGCTCGACGCAGAAGGGTTGACTTATGATGTCGAGCACAAGCGCGTACGCAAGCACGGAGAGGAGCGCGTGTTCACGCACGTGCACGTGCGGGAGCGATTTCCGATCGAGATCACCGTCTATGCCGGGGATATGGCCCACTATGTCTTCAAGAGCTCGGTCACCGGCAAGGGCATCGAGCGCGCCAGCATCGCCGAGTTGGAGGAGCTATTGGGCGAGGCCTACCCGGAAATGGACCTGGAGGACGAGTTGGTCGAGGCGGACAACCGCGTCGACCGCTTTCAGATCTACCAGATGCTATTGGTGCCGCTCGAGACCGTGCGTCAATCGCCCGAGTTTCACCCGGAGGGGGATGCGCTCTATCACAGCTTGCAAGTGTTCGAGCTGGCACGGGACGCAGCGCCCTACGACGAAGAACTGCAGCTTGCGGCGCTTTTGCACGACGTGGGCAAGGCCATCGATCCGCGCGACCACGTGGCCGCCGCGCTGGAAGCGCTCGCTGGCCACATCACCGATCGCACTGCGTGGCTCATCGCCCATCACATGGAAGCGGCCGAACTGCGCGACGGAACGCTCGGCGCCCGTGCCCGGCGACGGCTCGAAGCGCACGAGGACTTCGACGACCTGATGCTGCTGTGCGAGTGCGACCGGCGTGGCCGCCAGCGCGGCGCGCAAGTGGCCGACGTAGAAGATGCAATCGAGCACCTCCGCGAGCTGGCGCGCGAGGGCGGCTGGCAATAGTCCGATTAACCGAAGATTCGGTCGCGCTTGGCCTTGTTGTAGGCCAGTTTCTCCGCCGCGGTCATCGCTGCGAAGTCGGGCGTCCCAGCGGCCGACTGCTGCGAGACGTGCTTGGAGCCATGCGGTTTGTCGTCGCAAGTGCAAGCATGCGGATCGCTGCCGCCACAGCCGCAATCGTGGCCCTTCGCCGTCGCGGCCGGCTTGGCCCGTGGCACACCCGCGGGCACGCTCGCGCTGCTCGTGCCGCCGTAACTCATCACGCCGCTTTGCAGTAGCATGTCGTCTGCTAGCGAGCGATGGGGCCGAATGCCCAACCGTTGGAGCACGCCGTGATAGGCCCGCACCGCTTCCTCAGGCGAGACTTCGCCGTCGACGATCCTGCGTAAGAACTCAACGAACGCCAACTGGCACTCGGCATTGTTGATCTTGCGTCCGAAGAGGGCCGCACGGCCGCCATACTTTTGCGCTTCGGCGATCAGCTTGAATGCGTCATACGTCGTGCCCGCGCTGCCGCCGAGAATGCCCACAATCAGGTGCGGGTCGTACGCCACCAACTCCTCCATGGCGCGAGGACCGTGGTACACGATCTTGAGGAAAATCGGCCGGCCTGCCGTAGCCACGCCGGCCAATGTGCGGGCGATGCAATCGTTGATGAACTGCGGGGTCGATTCCGGCGTCAGGCTGTTGGGCGCGTTGGGATCGAACACTTCGAGAAAATGGCGAAAGCTCTTCCGCTCGGCCTCCTCGCGAAACTGACGATACCGCTCCAGTACCAACAGGTCGTCGTCCAGCCGGTTGTTGAACGTGACGCTGTACAGACCGAGATTCGCGCCGCGAACGCGCTCACCCGCCTCGCAATC
>JBBDYK010000286.1:0-15282 GCA_040901665.1 Pirellulales bacterium
CGATCCATGGCCGCCAACAGTGCCGACCAGGTTGCCGGGTGCGAGCACTTCAGCGTGTCGACCAAGCCGATCGGGCCGAAAAGGTTGGTGGCAGTGTCACCCCCGAGTTGCGACTCGAGCGCCGGTCCCAACACCGCCTCGTCCAATAGAGTGAGGTCGAGCAGGTACACGTCCACCGGGTAGAAGCGGTTGCGGGCTTCGAGCAGCGTTTCGAAACAGCGCGTCAGATGCTCGCGCGCCACGGCCACGTCGTGCACCATGGCGGCCTCTGCCCCCGCAATGGCCTCCCGCGCAAAGTGCGTCTCATCGATGTTGACCGAGTAGCGCATTTGCCGCGTCAGCAATTCCATTTGCAGACGGCAAAAGCCCAGAGCCAGGTAGTCCGCCGCCAACTCGGCGTCGATTCCGGAACCAGCGCGTTCCACGGCGGCCAAGGCGGCAAGCACGCCCTCGTCGCGATTGGCTGGCCGCACCAGGCCGGCAGACTCGCGCTCTGCCCGGGCAACGAAGCCGGCGGGCAAACGGTCGACGCAGAACGGCGGAACCGCGATCAGACGCCCCTGGAGCGATTCAGGCGGCACGTCGACCCGGTGAACCACCGGCAAGGTTCCGGCGGCTGCCAACAGCGCAGGGTGCCACAGACAGCACCATGTGGCCAGTAGCTCTTCGGCCTCCCGACCCTCGTGATAAACCGGAAAATCCTCAAGGCTATGACACGGCAGTAAAACCGATAATTCGGAGATTTTCATACCGGACGTCGAAGCGGGGGGCGGACTCGGAGTTCAGCCGCGGCAGGACCCATCGAGCGGGGCGCGGGCCAATCCACCATAGCCGCACTGGGTGGGCAAGTCGAGGCAGCGCGGCACGCACCCGCACTGGGCGCCGACAAAGAATGGAACAATCGTTCGAACAACCCGCGGACGCCCGTTTTTTCCGCTCGGCGCCAGCTCAAACCCCAGCGAATTTGTTGACATCCTGAAGCCAGCCCGACTAAATTGAATGATTAAGAGAAGTGGTCGACCCTGGCGCGCGCATTGCTAACTAACCTATTAACTGCCACAGGGTTGAGGGCGGGATTCTGAGACGGGCCGGCTCGCGGTACCGACCGGGAACAGGGACAGCGATATGGCGAAATCAAACGCCGTGTGGGGTATCGATATCGGCCAGTGCGCGCTCAAGGCGCTGCGCTGCCGCTCGGGCGACGAGCCGAGCACGATCGTGGCGGACGCGTTCGACTATATCGAGTATCCAAAAATCCTCAGCCAGCCCGACGCCGACCCCGCGGAGTTAGTGCGCGAGGCGCTCGAGCTCTTCATGTCGCGCAACAACGTGCGCGGCGATAAGGTGGCCATCTCGGTCTCCGGACAAAGTGGTCTGGCACGGTTCATCAAGCTGCCGCCCGTCGAGTCGAAGAAGATTCCCGACATCGTCAAATACGAGGCGCGGCAGCAGATCCCCTTCGCGCTGGAGGACGTGGTCTGGGACTACCAACAATTGGCCGGGGGCAGCGAGGAGGACGGCTTCGCCCTGGAAACGGAAGTCGGCCTGTTTGCCATGAAGCGCGACCAGGTGTTTCGCGCGCTAAAGCCGTTCGAGGAAGCCGGCATTGAAGTGGACGTCGTGCAGCTAACGCCGCTGACGATCTACAACTACACCGCCTTCGACCAGATGCAGGATTTGCCGCCGGCCGAGCAATACGACCCGGACAATCCGCCCGAGTCGGTGGTCGTGCTATCGCTGGGCACCGACACCACGGACCTGGTCATTACCAACGGCTATCGCGTCTGGCAGCGCAGCATTCCGTTGGGCGGCAGCCACTTCACCAAAGCGCTGACGAAGGAATTGCGGCTCACCTTCGCCAAGGCCGAGCATCTGAAAAAACACGCCACCCAGGCCGAGGATCCCAAGGCCGTCTTCCAGGCCATGCGGCCGGTGTTCAACGACCTGGTCACCGAAATTCAACGCTCGATCGGCTATTTCACCAGCATCGATCGCGGCGCCAAGATCGGCCGCGTCATCACGCTGGGCAACGCCATGCGTTTGCCGGGGCTGCAAAAATACTTGTCGCAGAACCTCGGACACCCGGTCGCGGAAGTAAAGACCTACCGTGGCATCAGCGGCGATACCGTCACCGGCGCGCCCGCCTTCAAAGACAACTTGCTGAGCTTTGCCGTCTGTTATGGCCTGGTGCTGCAAGGACTCGGCGAATCAACGCTTTCGACCAACCTGCTGCCGCGCGAGATCGTCACCGACCGGCTGATCCGCGAGAAGAAGCCCTGGGCCGTCGCCATGGTCGCGGCCCTGCTGCTAGGGTGTACGATCAGCTTCTTCGGCTACTGGCGGGCATGGAACTCGGTGGCGCTGAAAAACTTCGAAGCCGCCGAACGCGAAGCCAGCAGTATCGAGTCCGAAGCCAACAACCAGAAGTCCGGCTACGACAATAGCGCCACTTCGTTCAAGGACATCAACCGCATCGGCGGAGAATTGGTGGGCAACGTCGACGGTCGGTTGTTGTGGCTCGAGCTTTACAAGACCATCGGCCAGTGCCTGCCGTCGGATCCGCCCGATGCCCGGCCGCCCAACATCGGCGACCGCAACGAACTGCACATCGAATCGCTCAATTGCGAGAAGTTCGCGGAACTGGGCCAATGGTATAACGGCCGAGGCATCGCCGACTTGATCAAGACGCAACAGGCAAGCATGCCGGTCGCCGGCGCACAGCCGGCCGCTCCTGCCGCCGTCCCCGGCGCGGATCCCGCAATGGACGGCGGCGCCCCGCCGGCCGGAGGCGTGCCGCCGGCTGCCGCCCCGGCACCGCCACCTTCGGGCGCAGGCTGGGTCGTGCAATTGACCGGCTATCACTATCACAATAATCAGCTCGAAACGCAGGGCTCGACGTTCGTTCGCGACACGCTCATCAAGAACCTGCGCGAGGGCAAAGTCATGCTGCCGGGTAAGGACGGAGAATTGGCCGAAGTGGCGGTGTCCGATCTGGGAATCAGCCATCCAGTCATCATCTCTGAGATTCACGTCCCGCGGCCGGTTTCGATCGAAGATCCGAATGCCCCCCAAACGCGCAATGCCGCCGGTGAAGTGATCAAGGCCCCGCCGCAGGAGCTCAAGCGCTTCGACTTCATGCTGCAGTTCGCCTGGCGGCCGACGCCGCTCAGCCAGCGGATCAAGAACGCGGAGGAACGCGCCAAGCAACAACCGGGCGCCTTGGCCGGCATTCCCGCGGAGGGGAACTAACGTGGATCAGTTGAAAGAGATTCTCGGGCACGTACGCAAGCACCATTTTTGGCTGCTGTGCGTGCTGTGCATCGTCGCGGGATTCGCAGCCTGGTGGATGGCCGCCGGCAGCATGTCCAAGGACTATGCCAGCCGCAAGGGAGCCATCGACGGAAAATTCAATTCGCTGAGCACGATTCTGCAAGAACCGAATTTCCCCAACGCCGAGTGGCAAAAGGCGGCCGAAGACCTGACCGCGCAGCAAAAGGAAAAAGTTCGCACCGCCTGGCAACAAGTCTACGACGAGCAGGCCCCCTACTTGAAATGGCCCGAGGCGCTGGGCGAAGCCTTTCGGCAGATTCGCTCGCAGAATGAAGCGGCAAACTTGCCGGCGCCCTTGTGCGAGCGGTATGCGAGCGTCGTTCACCTGGAGTTTCCTAAACTGCTCGAAATCATCGGCGCCGATCCATCGGGCAAACGAGACGAGCCGGGCGCCGCGGCCGCCAACCCCGCGATGAGTCAGGCAAAAGTGGTTTGGGACGCCGGTAGCCAGGATTCGGTTCGACAGTCGTTGGTTTTCAAGGGTGGCCGGCCCAGTCCGCTGGAAGTCTGGGTGACTCAAGAAAACCTGTGGGTATATCGTGTCTTGATGACCATTCTCAAGAACATCAACGCGGATCGCTATGTTCCGCCGGTAAAAGAAATCAAGCGACTATCCATTGCCCAGGATGCCGCCAAGGAGTTCGAGCGGGGGCTGAAGCCGGGTTTCATCGAAATGCCCAGCAATATGCCGGAAAACGCCGGTGGCGGTAGCGCAGCCGGCGGCGCATCGGAATATGCCGCAGCGCCGGCTGCGATTCCCGGCGCCGAAGGGCCCCGACCGGACCAGGGACGCTATCTGGACGCCACTGGCAAGCCAATGGCGGCCGGCGCGCCCCAGGGTCCCTTCAAGCGCATGCCCGTCTACATGGAATTGGTCGTCGACGAGCGTGAAATCCCCAAGCTGCTGGTCGAATGCGCCAACTCGCCACTGCCGGTCGAAGTACACCAGTTGCGAGTGGCGCCTGCCAAGGGCACCAACAAATCCACAACGACGGCTCCCGGCCAAGGAGGCGCGCCGGCGCAAATCCGCAGCTCCTACGACGTGCCCGTCGAGATCTCCGGAATCATTTACATTTACAACCCGCCAGACACGGCCAAACTGGGAAGCGGCGACGCGGCCGCGGCAGGCGTACCCGGACAATAGCGTGCGCCGCGGCAGGAAATAACGTGCGCCGGGGCAGGTTGTGCCCGTGGTACGGGAACAGGAATCGCGACGGAGTATTGAGCCATGAAAGTCAAAGCGAAGCTTGACGTGCAGTCGATCAAAAACTTCGCGCTTGAGCACGGCGAGAAGGTGGCGTTTGCCGCCGTCGGCGTCGTATTCCTGATGTTCGTCTACTCGGCGCTGAAGCGCGAGGCGCTGCAAGCCGACAAACAGCCCGACAAACTGCAGGGCAAGGCTCAGCAGGTACGCTCGCACATCACGCAATCGTCGTTCGATCCCAAGCGCGACGGGCTGGCCCTGGTCGACTATGTCGATCGCGCCAAGCGCGATCCCATTGATCTGACCGGCTATAAGGCCCTGCGCCCCCTTAACCCGCAAATCTTCGATCAGAAGGCCAAGCGCGACAATCCGACCATTCTCCCCTTGGAAGAGCTGCGGGCCGATTCGGGATTCGGCGTGTTTTCCTTGAAGGGGGATGCCGCTGCCGACGCCAAGGCGGCACCGGCCGGGGGCGGCAGGGCTGCGGAAGTCGGCTTCAATCCCGGAGCCAACTCGAATCCCGTCGGTCGCGGCTACACCGTCGTGACCGGGCTGGTCCCCGTCCAAAAGCAATCGCAAGAGTATTCCCGCCTTTTCGACAATGCCCAAGATGCCAATCCCGATCGCGACCGTCCGCGCTATCTGCGATTGGTGGTCGAACGTGCCGAGATCGATCCGGCGCAACCGGACAAGCTCGATTGGAAGCCCCTGCCGCCTTCGAATGAATTTACTTCGCGGTTCGAGGGCACGATCGGCGAGATCATTAGCGCGAAGTTCCGTGAGGAAGGGCTCGTCGATCCTCTCGGTCCGCTGGTGCGGCGTTCCTGGGGCGACTCGGTCAATCACCCGAGAATCGCCTCCGCGGCCGCCGCTGCCGGCGAAGTCGCCAATCCCGGCAAACCGGCGGCCGAGCGCAGGGCCGGAGGCGCCGCGGCCGTAAGGGACCTAATCGAAAGCGGCAGAAACGCTGGCGGCAACCGCGCCGCGGCGCCAGCGCCCGATGCGAACGTCGAGTACCGGCTGTGCCGGTTCTTTGACTTCGCGGTCGAACCGAAAAAGAAGTATCGCTATCGCACCAAGGCGGTGTTGCACAACCCGAACTATCTCGTGCCACCCCAATTCCTCGTCAAGCCCGACAGTAACGCCGCGGAATTCCTGGAAACCGAGTGGAGCAATCCGACGGGAGTGGTGGTCGTGCCCGATCGATTCGGCGTGCTGGCCATTTCGGTAGGCGAGAAGTGGAGCCGTGACGAACCGTCCGCGAAGCTGCTGGCAACGGCCATCGACGAGAAGGAAGGCATTGAAGCGGGCGCCGAAGTCGACGTCTATCGCGCATCGGTGGTGAATCTGATCGCGCCCAAGGTCGAAGCTGTCGATCCGCGCACGTCGGCGGTGCGCCAGTTGGACAACGTCAACTTCAACACGGGAATCGTGGTCGTCGACATCCACGGCGGAGCGCCCCTCTCGAAGAAGATCGGGGCTTCGATCGTAGGACCGGTGGAAGTCTTGGTGATGGACGGACAGGGTAATTTGCGCGTGCGTAGCGAACTGGAGGACCAGGCTTCAGTGGGGTTCCTCGCGCCGAAGAAGCCCGTGCCGCCGTCCAAGGCCAAGGAAAAAGAAGCGGACGACGTTCCTAAAGGTCCCGCCAAAAGGCCGCCCGTCGCCCCGCCCACGGGTCCTCAGCGCAAGAACAGGTAAGAACAGGTAAGCGGATCGCCTCGGGCGAACCCGCGCCTGCGCGCACACTTCACACGGCCATCCACCCGACGTCTCATGCTCGCGGAGCGTGCTAGCTTCCGCAGACCAGTGCGCAGTGATTCCCCATCGGGTGACAGCAAGCGCCGTGTCCGCGGCTGCCAGCAGATCTTGTGGAAGTGCCCTTGACCCGATTCGGGTGGGCAGGTATTTATCCCGCCCTCATCTCGGATCAATTCTGGTAAGCGTCGACGAATCAAGCGGCCGTGGTTTCGGGCACAAGGAAGTGCACCGGACCGCCAAATCAAAGGAACCTGCTCGCCACGGGGCTTTCACCGCGCAGCGCATGCGGATGGACGGCCGACCGAGGAGTTCCTGCGATCGTACAGAAGCCTCCGCGAAGCGCGACCAGCGCGGCAGGCACGTGTGTCACAAGGAGAATCGTTTTGAAGACGTTGAAATGGCTCTCTCCTCTGCTTGCTCTCGCCCTGGGCCACGTGGCGCCTTCGATGTCGCTGGCTGCCAACCACCAGGCGGTCCACGGCCTGGTGATAACGGGCGTCGTCGGTCAAACGACGAAATCGAAGTCGTCCGACCGTAAGGAGGTGGACAGCCTGTTGACCCGCGCGCGCCAAGCGCTCAAAGAGGGCGATCTGAAGACGGCCGACGCTCTGATCTCGCAGGCCGAGAAGTTCAACGTCTCCTACAGCGTGTTCCATTTCGGCGACACGCCGAAAAAACTGCGCTCGCAACTCACCGCGGCACAGCGACCGGCCAAGCGCGACAAGCTCGACCGCCCCAGCGACAAGTTCACGGCCGAGCTGCCCGATCCAACCAAGGACTACAGCGGCGCCAAGGAAGCTGCCGAAACGGACACCGGACGCCTGCCGACCGAATCGCTGGATCCCAGCCAGGAAGGGGATCTCGAGCTTCCGCAAAGTGACGGGCGGATCGGCAAGCTGCTCGACCCCCAGCGCACGATCGCGTCGCCGGAAGACGGCGCTACGCTGCAAACTTCCGTGCCCAAGCCGACCGCCAAATCGGCGCCGGCCGCAGCGCCAGGTCAGCCGCGGCGCGACGGCAATCCGCACCTGTTGGCCGCCCGCAAGGCACTGGCGGTGGGCGACGTGCGCCGCGCAACGGCCGCCGTGGAAACGGCGCGCCAAGCGCCAATGGAGTATGGGCTGCACGACGACACTCCCGACAAGGTTGCGACCGCGATCACCGACTACACCAACGCCATGGAGTTGCTCAACGCCCAACAGAGCAGCGAGGCCGCCCGGCATCAGCTCTCCAGCGTGCTGTTGGACCAGGTGCAACAACTCCTGCTGTGGAACGACCTGGACGAAGCCGAGCGATTGGCGCACAGCATCCAGTCGCTGCGCGTGAACTACGGTCCCTTTGAGCTCAAGCCCGAAGCGGTCTTGGAAAGAATTGCCGCGGCGCGCAGCGGCAAGGCGCCCGTGCAGCCCGCAGCGGCGTCGCCAATCGCGGCCAGCGGCGCTGCCGGCCAGTCGCCGGCGTTTCCTGCCAAACAGACGCTTTACGACAAGAATCGCGACGCCACGCGCAACGCGATGGTCAGCGGCGACGAGGAAGCCCCCGCGCCGGACGTGGAAACCCCGACCAGCGACGAACCGATCGAGCGGCTTCCCCTACCGGAGGAGACTGCTCGGCCCATTGCCCCTCCCGCGGAAAATGCCATGGAGCTGTTTCGCCAAGGCGAGGCGGCACTCGGTGCGCGCGACATGAACAAGGCGATGGAGTACTTCCGGCGGGCGTACGCCGCCCGCAACCAACTCGACCCGGCCGCTGCGCAGCGATTGCAAGACCACATGCAAATGCTGGCCTCGCCGCGCGACAAGCAGCCCGGCGAGGTGGTGGACAAGTTGTTGGATCGCACCTCCGAGAACCAGCAGTTGCTGGCCAGGCAGTTGCTGGCCGAGATCGCGCAAAAGCAAATCAAGGCCAATAACATGCGCGCCAAGGATCCCAAGGGCGCGATGAGCCTGTTGAAGGAAGCGAAAGCCAGCGTCGAGTCGTCGGGCTTGGATCCGCAACTGCGTGCGCAACTGGTGCGACGCGTCGACCGCACGTTGGAGGAGTTGGACAAGTTCATCGTCGAAAACCAGGCGCAGATCGAGTTGGATGAATCCAACGCCGCGGTGTTGAACGAGGTGAAACGCCGTCAGCAAACCAAAATCGAGGTCGACGAGAAACTGGCGGAGCTCGTCGAGCAGTTCAATAAACTGATGGACGAAGAACGCTGGGCCGAGGCCGAAGTGCTGGCCAAGCGAGCCCGCGAACTGGCCCCCGAGAATCCACTGGTCCGTCAATTGATGTGGCAAAGCCGTTTCGCCATTCGCACGCAAAAGAACCAGGATCTGATCGACGACAAAGAGGACGGAGCCTGGCGGCAGTGGAATGCTCTCGAAGAGTCGGCGGTTCCCTTCGACGACAACGACCCCTACCGCATGCCCGACGCCAAGACCTGGGAGCAGTTGACCAAGAGCCGCAAGCAACTCGAGTCGGAAGGGCGGACCCGATTGAGCGAACGCGAGCTGGAAATCGAGCGCAAGCTCAAAACTCCCGTGCTACTCAAGTTTCGAGACACCCCGCTCTCCGAAGTGCTCGATCACCTGGCCAAGCTGGCCAGCGTGAACCTGCACTTGGATGAGAAGGGTTTGGAAGAAGAAGGCGTGTCCAGCGATACGCTGGTCACCATCGACCTGACGCACGAAATCTCGCTCAAGAGCGCGCTCAATTTGATTCTCGAGCCGAAGCACCTGAGCTACGTCATCCAGAATGAAGTGCTCAAGATCACCAGCGAGCAGTTGCGCGACGGCGTTGTCTACCAGCAGATCTATCAGGTCGCCGATCTGGTGACCCCGATTCCCAACTTCGTTCCCAACGGCCGCACGGGCTTGCCGGGCGCGCTGGCAGAAGCCTACGGCATGGCCGGCGGCGCCTGGGGCGGCATGGGTGGCGTCAGCGGCGGGGGCACCGGTTACCTGGCCAGTCACGACGGTTCGCCCGCCATGGGCGTGATCGATCCCAAGGTAATGGCACAGATCAGTCAGATGACGCCCGCCATGACCGGCGCTCGCCTGGGCGGCAATGGCGCTCACTCGGAGCGATCGGGGCCTGGCGGCATGGGCGGTGGCGCCCAGGCCGACTTCGACACGCTCATCGAATTGATTACCACCACGGTTAAGCCCCAGACCTGGGATGAAGTGGGCGGTCCCGGCTCGATTTCCGAATTCCCAAACAATCTCAGCCTGGTCATCAGTCAGACCCAGGACGTGCACGAGGACATCGTCGACCTGCTCGAGCAATTGCGCAGAAATCAGGACTTGCAGGTCACGGTCGAAGTGCGATTCATCACTCTCAACGACAACTTCTTCGAGCAGATCGGCGTGGATTTCCAGGCCAGCATCGTCAATGACGCGTTCGGCAAGGTTGACCCGAATAGTCCCGGCGTGGTCGGCGCCATCGCCGGTTTGCAGCCACCCGCCGGTACTGCAGGATTTCCGAATTTCACGGCGGACCTGGCAATTCCTTTCACCCAGAACAGCTTCAATCTGGCCACGCCGCAGTTCGGCCAGCCGGTCAACGTTGCCAATTTCGGCTTTGCCATCTTGAGCGACCTGGAGGCCTACTTGCTGGTGAATGCATCGCAGGGCGACCGCCGCTCCAACGTGCTGCAAGCGCCCAAGGTCACGATGTTCAACGGCCAGGCGGCCTCGGTGTTCGACCAGACGCAACAGCCGTTCTTGATCAGCGTGATTCCGGTGGTGGGCGACTTCGCCGCGGCCTATCAGCCGGTCATCACCGTGCTTTCCGAGGGCCAGGCGCTGACGGTGCAGGCAGTCGTTTCGGCCGATCGCCGCTTCGTGCGGCTCACGGTCGTGCCGTTCTTCAGCACGATTGGCGACGTCTCGGAGTTCAGATTCACAGGCAGCACCACCACGACCTCGAAGTCTGCAGAGTCAGAATCATCGGGCGGCACGTCGGGGGATTCGACCTCGTCGAGTGACGATGAAGAAACAACCAGCGACGGTGTCACGATTCAGCTTCCCAGTTTCTCCTTCGTGTCGGTCAGCACCACCGTCAGCGTGCCCGACGGCGGTACGGTGCTGTTGGGCGGCATCAAGCGGCTGAGCGAGGGCCGCAACGAATTCGGCGTGCCGATCTTGAGCAAGCTGCCCTACATCAATCGTCTGTTCAAGAACGTCGGCATCGGCCGCGAAACATCCAGCCTGATGATGATGGTCACACCGCGCATCATCATCCAGGAGGAAGAGGAAGAGCGCCTGGGCATTCCCAGCACGCCCTAATCGTTAGCAAATCACTTGCCCCCCACAACGACGCCCGTCTCGGCTTGCCGCGGCGGGCGTTCTTGTTCGTGCCGGATGACCTGTTCTACGCCGCCTGACAGTCGGCGTGCGCGGGTCTACAATGCAGGCTTTCGCACGGCACACTCCAACGGAAGGCAACCCATGGCGGGCAAATACTGGATTGCGATCGGCGCCGTTTCGGCCAGCGTGGCGGTCGCCGCCGGCGCGATCGGCACGCACGTTCTCAAGGAATCGCTCAAGCTGCCCGAGAGCGATCTGGCGACCTACGACATCGCCGTCCGCTACCAGATGCTGCACTCGCTGGGGTTGATGCTGGTGGGGCTGCTGGCCGCGCGCGGCGCCTCGCGATGGTTGACGGCGGCCGGCGTCGCCTTTCTGCTGGGAATCGTCCTGTTCTCCGGCGGCATTTATGCCTGGCTGGCGACGGACGTCACGACGTTCATCCACGTGGTGCCCGTCGGCGGGTCGGCGTGGATTCTGGGGTGGCTACTCGTGGCCGGCGGCGCGCTGTGGGGATCCGGCAGCGAGCGAGCATCTGCGGAGTAGAAGCTGAATCGGCGCCGCGCGTCAGACGGCGACGAGCTCTTCCAGTTCCTTGGCCAACCGCTTGCGAGCCACGTGCAACCGGCGCTTGATCGTGCCGACGGGCGAGCGAAATTCTTCGCTCATCTCCACCAACGATTGCCCCTGCACGTAGAACGCTACCAGCGTGTCGCGATCGAGATCACCCAGCCGCCCCAGACCGGCGCGCACCTGGGACGCGCGCTCGCGGGTCAACGCGGTCGTGAGCGGAGTTTCCGCATCGACGCAAGTTGCCGCCAGCATTTCCGGATCGCTCGGCGTGGCGGTCCGCTTCCGCACGGCCCGATTGATCGCCATCCGGTTGGTCACGGCTTGCAACCAGCCGCCGAACGCTTTGGGCTCGCGGAGCTGCGAAATTTTCTGCATGGCGCGAACGAGCACCTCCTGGCAGACTTCCTGCGCTTCGGCGTGGTTGCTCAGCCGCCGGTAGGCAGTCGCATAAACGGCTCGCTCGTACCGCTGGGCCAACTGGCCAAAGGCCTCCCGGTCGCCGGCCTGCGCTGCGACGACCAGGCTGAACTCGCTCGGTTCGCTGGTCTCGCTCGATTCGATCGTGGCTTGCTGATATCCCATGACTCTCTCCCGGAAAAGCAACCGGCCAAGGACGCCAATTGCGTGGCATGTAAGACCCGAGGACCACGTGCGGCCAAGCCGAGGAGGCTCATCCGCATCGAGGGCCGGAAGGACGGTTTCGTCTGGCTTACTGAAACGTGCCGCTTGCGGCTTCGCTTCAGGCCACGACGAGCGCGGGCGACACGGGTCGCACCGGCTGCCGTCCCGGCCCCGTAATGGCCAGGCACATCGCCTGCACCAACAGGACCGCGCCAGCCATCACCGCCAAGTCGGCGCGCTTATACAAGCGCGACGACCAGCGGGTACGTTTGCTGGCGTGCCACAGGTTGAGATGCTGCGCAGCATGCGCGCACGTACCCTCGACCTGCGTAGCCACGGCGCGGTCTTGGCCGAAACCAAAGACGGTGCAATTCGTGACGAAGCTGTCGATGTACGTACGCATGGGAAACTCCCTACGCTGCGCGCTTTTGGAGAGAAATAAATCGTCCACTCGGACAACACGATGGCGGCAACCAACCGATAGCCGCCGCCTATGGATACACTCGCATGGTTCGGCAGGCTCGTCAAGCGAAACCCGGACGGCCCCGCCCGCGAAATCCCGCGAACGAACTCTAAGACACCCTATCGACCGGCAGGTTCGCGCCGGGGAGCACCTTTTTTGCCGGATTCGCCGCCGTAGGGCCCAGCCGCCGCCGCGCCGCCGTGTTGACGACCCCGAAGACAGGCTCTAACTTCTAGTCTTTGCGGAATTTACGCCAAGTCATATCGCCCGCACCCTGGGGACCACCATGGCCGGTTTTTTCAACGAATTGTTGGCCTCCGGCCAACTGATTCGCGTGTTTTGCAGCGGGCGGATGTTGCACCCGGTGTCGATCCAGTTGTTTGGACTCGCCGGCGGGTATCACGGATTTTGGCTCGATGCCGAGCACGCCGGACTTTCCACCGAGCAGATTTCTCTGGGCGTGCTAGCTGGCCGGGCCTGCGGACTGGGAAGCTTTGTCCGTCTGCCGGTCACCAACTACGCCACCATCACGCAGGCGCTCGAATCGGGTGCCGATGGCGTCATGGCCGCTCAGGTGAACTCCGCCGCCGAGGCGGAGCAGTTCCTCCGCTGGGCCAAGTTTGCGCCACGCGGATTGCGCGGACTCAACACCCAAGGGGCCGACGCCCACTATACCCACAAATCGCAGATCCAATTGGCCCAAGACGCCAACCGCGATCATTTCACGGCCATCCAAATTGAAACGCTCGGCGCGTTGGAAGATGTGGAAGCCATTGCCGCGATCGACGGAGTCGACCTGCTGTTCATCGGCCCGGCCGATCTGTCGCAAGCGCTGGGCGTGCTGGGCCAGGCGGATCATGAAACCGTATGGCAAGCCATCGACCGCGTCGCCGCCGCCTGTGCTCGTCACGGCAAAGCCTGGGGCATCGTGCCAGCCAGCCCTGCGTTCGCAAACCGCTGTGTCGAAAAGGGCTGCCGAATGCTCACGTTCGGCAGCGACGTCATGGCCATGCGGCTGGGCGTGCAGTCCGTCAAGACAATGTACGCCGCGCAGTTCGATTCAGCTTGAGCGCGGCGCCTGGTCCTGTAACAGACGCGTTCGATTCACGCATCCAGCGTCAAGCTGGGCGCCGGTCCACGGGCAATGCGTCGTACGTCGTCGCGCGCTCGAAAGAACGCGTCGATCACGCCGGCATCCCACTGCTTACCGGCGCCATCGCGCAAGATAGCGTCGAGCTTTTCGTCGGGCATGCCCTTGCGATAGGGCCGATCGCTCGTCATCGCGTCGAAGGCGTCCGCCACGCCCACGATGCGCGCCAAGAAGGGAATTTCCTCGCCCTTCATCCCGCTGGGATATCCCCGGCCGTCCCATTGCTCGTGGTGGTGCAGCACGGCGGGCAAAACGTCGTCGAGCCGCTTGATATCCACCAGGATCTTGTAACCGATCTGGGCATGGGTCTTGATGTGCTCGTACTCCTCTTCCGTGAGCTTGCCCTCCTTGCGGAGCACCACGTCGTTGATCCCGATCTTCCCGACGTCGTGCAACAGACCGGCGAAGTAGATCGTGTCGAGTTGTTTGCTGTCGCAGCCAAGCTCTTCGGCCAGCCGCATGGCGATCCGGGCGACGCGTTCGCTATGGCCGCAGGTATAGGGGTCCTTGGCGTCGATGGCCGAGGTCAGCGCGCGAACTACGCCGGCAAACATTTCGCGCTGTTGGCGATAGAGGTCGGCGTTGCCGCAATGTATGCCGAGCAGCACGCCCACCGAACCGAGCAAGCTCGCTTCGACCGTGCCGAACTGTCCGCCGTCGATGTGATTGAAGGCCGCCAGCCAGCCAAAGCAGTTTTCTCCTTCGCTGAGCGGCACGACCATCAGCTCGTGAATCTCCGGCCACGCCCAATCCGGCTGCGCCGTCGTCGAAGGATTGACGATCAGCGGCTGTTGGCCGGGCTTCAGCGCCAGTCGTTGCACCAGCTCGGCCATGCCTGCCGTATCGACAGGGCAATGGCCCAGGGACAACAGCGGCGAGGCGCCGCTCGCAGGTTGCCCGCTTTCCACTTCCGGCGACATCCAATAGATGGCCAACGATCGAGCCGGCACCACCTCTGCCAGCCATTCGAGCGCCAGCTCGCCCAATTCGCGGTCGTTGCTCGTCAATTTCAGTTTCTGCGTGATTCGGTGCAACAGGCTGATCTCTTCGTAGGTCGCGGACAATTGCAGCGACACATCCTGCGTTTCCGCCTCCAGTGTCGCAACGCGCAGATCGGTCGCCAGTCGTTCGACGGCCATTTGCCCCATGGCCAACAAACCTTGGGGCGTCCAGCGAGTCTGCCGCGCGATCCAATTGGCGGTCTCTTCGGGCGACATCCCCAGTCGCTCGATCGCGCGCAACAGTTGTTCCGACGCCATCTCCACCGTCGAGACGAAAACCCCCATCGCAACGCGGCGGCGATCCGTCGCGTCCGACAACGGAATGGCCAACACCAACAGCGGCTCCTCATCGTCGAGCAATTCGGCGCGCCCCCGTTCGGCGACGACGCGACACAGCGCGCCCAGCATGGCCACGTCCAACGCTCCTTGATTGGGAGCGTGACACAGCACGTCGCCCGATTCCGCGTCAACGAGGTGAAAATCGATGCCTAGCCACGCGCGCAGCTTGCACAGCGCCTCCCTGTCCGCCGACGACCCGGATACTGGCGGTTGTAGCGAGTCGAGTTGCGTGGACCGCGCCGAGCGTTGAGTCGAAGTATTCACGGGCGAAGCCTGCCAAAAGAGACGATTTGCGAACCTAACTCCTTGAAACTCTAGGTCATCCCGCTCGCCAGTCGATGTCCCCCGGGGCAATAAGAACGGTGCGCCCCACGACGTTGCGGGGGTCGGGATGCGCGGATTGCGCGGATGCGACCAACGGTGCACCCGACGATGGCGATAGGCAACGTCATCGTCGGTAACCCCAGGAGTCTTCACACCCCGGCGCACAGGGGGTCGAGCAATGGCCTGGCAGCCTGTCGAAAAAATGCCGTCGTGGCATTTTT
>JBBDYK010000287.1:0-7439 GCA_040901665.1 Pirellulales bacterium
TGCGCTGCCAGGCTCGTCAAGCCCATGGACTTGATGGCTGATCCCACCAAGAAATCGACGACTGCGCCGCCGCTCGACATGGAGCGACCTAAGCGTAACATGTCCAGACTGGCGCGCGCCGCCTCGGCGTATCGCGCTTCCGCGGCGGCGGCTCTTGCTTCCGCGGTCAGAGCGCGAGCGAGGCTCCGCATAGCTTGGAGATCCGCCGTATTGAAACTAGAGGTGTAGATTTTCGGAACGCGCGATTGCTCTCTCAGCCTCTTGCGCAAATTGGCGAATCGTGCGGCATTGTCCTGGGAAAACTGCTGGCAGGCAGCATCATTAACGCCATCGACATCGGTGAGCGGAATGGCGTACCAGTTAAGTTGCCGGGCGACATCCAGCAGGCCATCGTATCCATTGGGTGCGGGAAGTGGATCCTCGGTCGGCACTGGCGGTGGGATGATTGCCCAATACGGTTCAGCCAGCATGCCGAACAGCATGAGAACACCGGCGACTACGATCGTCTGCGCGCTGCGTCGCCATATCGTACGTCTGTGGCTTGACAATAATTCACTCGCTTGAGGAGCCACGACGGGTCGTGACGGCATCACCCATCTGGCTAGCCTCGCTGAATATGTCCATAGCGCAATCAACGCGGCCTGGAGCGCCGCTACGCCGATCCACCAGCCCATCTCGAGCGGCGGGAACGAGAGGAACGTTTTAGCCATAGGATTGAGCGTGCTCCGCTGCGTCTCCATGACGATCCCGCAGCCGGCTACGATCACGATCCAAGCGGGAAGCCGAAGGTACCAGCGAACCGCGCCGTAAACCAAGACGGCCGACGCCAGAGTGTTGATTCCCAGCGCGGCGCCACAGAGCACCCATGGCCACCATTCGATCGGCGTGCCCAATTCTGACGTGCTCGGCGCACGATAGTGCATGCAGGCCAAAATGAGTCCAGCTAGGAGCACCGCGGCCAAGAGATTGCGCAATCCAAACCGCGGAGCTCTTGGCTTGTCTTGCTCGTGAAGAGCACGCTGGCGCATCTCAACGACCGAGTTCCAAGCAAGTTTGACACCGACCACGAACGCGGCCTGCGTTGCAAAGAGCGCCAAAAGCTCATATGCGCCAATCGGCAACATTGCCGCCAGCATCAATGTCACCGGAATCGCGCGAATCAGCCAGCCGCCGCGCCCCGATGCCGCCCACAGCGCAGCCATGCCAAATGCCGTTGCCGACAGCAGGGCCAGAAAGTCCACGATGCGGGCGGCTTCTTCCACGTCGAGAAATCCATCGCAACAGAGAGGCAATGCTGAACGCGACGGCAAAGCCGATTGCCCCATCTTAGCCAAAAGCGGCGTGCTTTACGCGACGATGACGTGAGCAATCTTGTCCGTCGCCGCTAGCGCGGCTCTCAATTGGATGGAGGTCTCTCGCATCGGCGGGCTTGCGCCCACCGCTACATTCCTGGACCTCTGCGGGGTTCGAATATGCGAGCTTCAAGTTCCTTTGCCGGCGGAGCGGCCGTTGCACTTGACCGTATTGAAACTGCTTTTGGCTAATTCTCGGGAGCGTCGAAAAACAAATCGGACGCTCCATTGGTTACTGCTGGTGTGTTCGTCGCGCGCAGGCCACCGTCGTCGCGGCCGTTGCGTCCGACGCTGTACAACAAATAGCCGCTGTCGGTGCGGCGATACGTGAGCGGTCCGTCTCCGAGCGGGTCGTCCGGCACGTGCGAAAGGTACTGCGGTACCAGTCTGGCCAGCGACTCCGGGGGTTCGCCGTGCTCCAGCGCGTACTGACGCACGGCTGCCTCAGTCAACACCAGATGCAACAGCGTGTCGTAACGCTGCCGGGCGAACCTTACCGACCTAAACGTCGGCTCGAAACTTGCTTCGTCCATCCAAAGCCAGATTGCGCCGGGCCAGCCCATGCTCAATCTGGCAAAGATTCGCTCGCGCTCGAAGAACTGCTCGATCGGCACGTGCGCGGCTGTCGATTCCTGTAATTCCCGCCGCACCGTTGCGAGCTGCGCCGCGTCGAGTTTCGGCAACGTAGACGCCATGCCCTGCAAACCTACGCCGCCGATGGCCATGCCGACAAGATCATGCACCAGCAGTCCGCCGCTGGCCGAAGCATTTCCCAATTGCAACATGGTGAGATTTGCCGCGGCGGCATCGTCCTGTCGTCCTTCGGCATCGGCCAGCTTGGCCTCAATGACCAGCGCCCGGCAAAGCTCTCGCTGAAGCTGAACGCTGCGAAGGTTCGTGGCCATGAACGTTGGATCGTAGCGGATTGGCACCTGGCTCGGTTTGGCAAATGACTCGCGCACGCGCGCGAGCAAGCCCGCGTTGTCCAGCACGAATTTGCGACATGCGTCAGCGCTCGCCGCGTCATGATCCTGACTGGGAACCGCGGACCAGTTCATCGCGCTTGCCGCCGCCAGCAATTCGTCGTAGCCGTTCGGATTGGGTAGCGCGGTCGCCGGTACCGGAGGCGGCAGCATCAGCCAGTACATTCGGATCACCATAGCCAGGCCCAAACCCAAAGCGAGGGAGACGACCGCACGGGCCGGCCAACGCAGCCACTGGGGCGAGGGCCGTTTGATTGTTCCGTTGGTCACGGGCTCGCCCGCCTCGCTGGACTTCCGCCACCAGGCCCAGCCCGTCGTGCGCGGAAGCGTCATTGCAGCCGCCATCGCGACACCGCATGCAGCGGCTACCAAGACGTTCATGCCCTCGATGTATTGCAACGAAACTACGAAGGCGGCCGTCACCAGTACGACCGCTGGCACCCGGAAATACCAGCCGGCATTGCCGAACACGATCCATTCAATGGCGATCGTCGCGATACCGACGACAAATCCTGTAAGGATGCAGACACCCCAGTTAACGGATCCGCCAGTCGCTGCGACCACGGGCGCGGCAAAACGAACGATGGCCAGGATAACTGCCGCCAAGAGCACGAATTGCAGCAATTCTCGAAGTTGGAATCTCGGTCCTTCGCGCCAAATTTGTTGAGGGGCCGAATTCGGCGCGTCGCCGGCCAATTGGCCGCGGTTACGTTCGCTACGACGCGCACGGATGAACCGACCGAGCAACAGCCAACCGATCACAACGGCAACCTCCGTGCCGAACACGGCAATCAGTTCATAGGCGCCGATCGGCGTTAGTGCCGCCAACAGCAGCGCGGCGGGCGCCATGCGCGACACAAGATTTCCTCGCCCGCCTACGGCCCACAGCGCGGACGCGCCGAAGAGCATCGCCGTCGCGAAGGCCAGGCCGCCGAGCCACAAGACGCCAGCGGCTTGCGAAGAGATCATTGCTCGGACCCAAGAGTGCGCCGTGGTCTCAAGACTTGCCGCCGCGGCGGGAGCGGCCGTTGCTCATACCAGTAGAATACTACCTCGCCGTGTGGAAATCAAAAAGCGACTACTATGTATCATCCTCGTGTCCCCGAAGGGACAACGAGAATTGTCGGTCGAGCTTAGCTGCACCGGCAAGATGCCAGTGTCACACTGCGTGTTGCGCTGCGGGCGGCTTTGGCTTTTGCTGAATTCTTGCGAACTCAGCTACGAGGGGATTGCGTTCACTCGTTGACGTACGTTTCCAGAAACCGGGCGAGACGATGGAAGTCGGAGTTGGGCTCGACGTAGCGGACTTTGGTGACGAGTGTGTCGGGGTCGACGAGGTCGTCGAAGGGGACATAGTTGAGGTCGAGCTGGCCGGAGACGCTGACCATCACGCCGTTGAGTTGCTCTTCGACCAACGCGCGATAGGCGCCCACGCCAAGCTGGCTGCCGAGCATCACGTCGAAGGCGTGCGGCTTGGCACAGCGGGCTTCGTAGCCGAACTGGATGCCGGTGATCTTGCGGCGCCGGCCGGTATCGTCGTGATACTTCTTGGTGGCCAGCTTGGCGAACAGTCGCCCCAGATTGAGCTGCGAGATGGCGATATGCCCGTGATCGTCGCGCGGCACGCCTTGCAAATAGCTCATGGGCAGATACTCGGCCAGGCCTTCGGCCATGACGATCACGCCGAATTCCTTGCCTTCGGATTCTTCGCGGACGCGCATGGTGGCGACGATGCGCTTGACGACCTCGTCCATGTTCATGATTTTGCGCACGGTGCGCTCGCCGGTCGCCGGGTCGACCCACTCCTCGGTGGCGGCGTATTTGCCTTCGATGTCTTCGACGCTGATTACCAGGCTCGCTTCGCCCGCGATCGCGGCGCCATAGGCCAGCCAACCGGCGCTGCGGCCCATGGTCTCTGCTAGATAGTAGACGCGGCCGGCTTCAGCGTCGGCCAGCAGGTTGCGAATCTCCGAGGCGACGGTGTCGACGGCCGTGAAGTAGCCGAACGTGAAGTCGATGCCCGAATAGTCGTTGTCGATCGTCTTGGGCAGATGCACGATCGGAATGCGTTGTTCGCCCTGCGGCAGGCGATCTTGATAGAGCTTGAACTTGTTGGCCGTTTTGAGCGTGTCGTCGCCGCCAATGGAAACGAGCGCGTCGACGCCGATCGAACGCAGTCCGTCGTACACGCGCCGCAGTGGCGCCGCGCGCTCGGCGTCATCCAGGTGCGAAGGATGTGCCACGTCGCGGCCGGGATTGGTGCGGGCGGTACCGATCAAGATGCCTTGCGAGTTTCGCGTGCGGCGCAGCACGCGGCCGGTGAGCATGATGTAGTCGCGGTCCTGCAGCAACGGCTGGGAGGGATCGAAGCCGTCCAGCCGCGAGTAACCGTTGAGCATGCCGACGACTTCGATGTCGTTGCGCAAGAACGAGATGGCGGCGGTGGAGATCACGGCGTTGGCGGCCGGCGCCGGACCACCGGCAAAGAGAATCGCCACGCGGCGAAAGTGGGTTTCGATCTTGGGGGGACGCGACAGCGACATCGGATTTTCAGCTCCCTAAATAGCGACTGCCTGGCAAGTTTCCCTGCGCCCTGCACTCGGCGGGCCGCGCCAGGATGGTTGCGCGTGCCTGGCGTTCGGCGCCGGCACGGCAATCCCTTTATTGTGTCAATCCGCTGCGTTCGACGAAAGTGGTGTCGATGCGCCCCTCGACAAACGCGGCGTGGCTGAGGATTTCGCGGTGCAGGGGGACAGTGGTCTTGATGCCCTCGACGCGCAACTCGGCGAGCGCCCGCTGCATGCATTCGATCGCCTCGCGGCGCGTCGGCTGATGGACGATCAGCTTGCCGATCATCGAGTCGTAGTGCGGCGAGACGACGTAGCCGGCGTGCACGTGCGAATCGAACCGCACGCCGAACCCTCCCGGCACGATGATACTTTCGATCTTGCCGGGCGAAGGTTGAAAACCGCGTTTGGGATCCTCGGCATTGATGCGGCACTCGATGGCCGCGCCGCGGGACACGACCTCATCTTGCGTGAACGAGAGCGGCTCGCCCGAGGCGATGCGAATCTGCCACTTGATCAGGTCGATGCCGGTCACCATCTCGGTCACCGGATGCTCGACCTGGATGCGCGCATTGACTTCGATGAAGTAGAAGTTACCTTGCGCGTCGACGATGAATTCGACCGTGCCGGCGTTGGTATAGCCGGCGGCCCTGATCAGCCGCACGGCCGATTCGCACATGGCGACGCGGGTTTCCTGCGTGAGAATCGACGAGGGGCTTTCTTCGATGAGCTTCTGGTGCCGCCGCTGCGTGGAGCAGTCGCGCTCCCAGAGGTGCACCACGTTGCCGTGGTGATCGGCCAGGATTTGCACCTCCACGTGCCGCGGATGCTCGACGTACTTTTCCAAATAGATGCTGCCGTCGCCGAAAGCCGCCTCGGCCTCGGTGCGTGCTTGTTGCAGGGCCGTTTTTAGCGCCAAGTCGTTGAGCGCCACGCGCATGCCGCGTCCGCCGCCGCCGGCCGAGGCTTTCACCAGCACCGGAAAGCCGATCTCGTGGGCGATCCGCACGGCGTCGGTCTCATCGTTGATCAGGCCGTCGCTGCCCGGCACCACCGGCACCTGGGCGTCGCGCGCCAGCTTGCGGGCCGTGTTCTTGTCGCCCAAGCGGGCCATGGCTTCGGGCGTGGGGCCGATGAAGTCGATCTTGCAACTACGGCAGACTTCGTTGAAGTGGGCGTTCTCGCTCAAGAAGCCGTAGCCGGGATGAATGGCCTGCACGTTGCCGATCTCGGCGGCGCTGATCACGCGATCGATCTTGCGATAGCTGTCGGCGCCTTTGGCCGGCCCGACGCAATAGGCTTCGTCGGCCAAATCGAGATAGGCCGAGCCGCGATCGGCCTCGCTGAAGATGGCGACGGTTTCTACGCCCAGCTCGCGGCAAGCGCGGATGATGCGCAGCGCGATTTCACCGCGATTGGCGACCAGGATTCTCTTGTACATCCAGCTACCCGTTATGGCGCGCCGCGCGGGGCACGTTGATCGTTCGTGTGCGTGCCGTGCCGCTGCGCTACTTGCGCGGATCGATCTTGAACAGCGGCTGGCCGAACTCGACTGGTTCGCCATTTTCGACCAGCACGGCCACGACCTGGCCCGACACTTCGGCGGGAATCTCGTTGAAGACCTTCATCGCCTCGATGGTGCAGACGGTCGTGGTTGGCCCCACGTGATCGCCGACTTTGACGTACGCTGGGGCATCGGGGCTGGGCGCGGCGTAGAACGTGCCGATCATGGGGCTTTTGACCAGCAGCAGCGCTTCATCAGCGGCGACCGCAGCCACAGCGGCCGCGGGCGCTGCCGGAGCGTTGTCGGCCGAACGGGGTGCGGCGGCCGTGATGATCGGCTCGCCCCCCTTGCGAATGCGGATGCGCTGGTCGGCCTGGCGCAAGTCGATTTCGGCCAGCTCGTGCTCGTTCATCAACTCGACGAGCCGGCGAATGCGCTTCACGTCGAAAATATCGCCCTCACGAGGACTGGGGCCCGCCATCGTTCACTTCTCCGCAAGATGAAAGCAAAGGGCCAGTTTCGACCCCTGATTGGTCTGTTTCTTGAGGCAGCCGGTTCAAACCACTAGTGCGTCTTCCCACTGCTTGGGCACCGACGTGAGCACTTCGCCCCCATCCTTGGTGACCAGCACGTCGTCTTCAATTCGCACGCCGCCGAAACCCGGCAAATAGATTCCTGGCTCGACCGTTACGACCATCCCCGGTTCGAGCTTCAAGTCGACTTTGGCGGCCAGCCGCGGTGCTTCGTGAATCTCCAGACCGATGCCGTGGCCGAGGCCATGTCCAAACTGCTTGCCGAAGCCGGCTTTGGCGATGACCGACCGCGCCACCTGGTCCACGTCGTGGCAGGTGCGTCCGGGCCGAATGGCGGCGATGGCCTGCTCTTGGGCCGACAACACAACTCTATATATACGTTCGAGTTTGGGCGAGATTTTACCGGTCACCAAAACCCGCGTCAAGTCGCTGCAGTAGTGGCCGGCGAAGGCGCCCCAATCAACCAGCACGAAGCCATCGTCGCCGATCTTGGCGTCGGT
>JBBDYK010000287.1:7449-15281 GCA_040901665.1 Pirellulales bacterium
ATCGCGGCCCGACCGCCACGATCGGCGGAAAGCTACAACAATTGCCTCCATTGAGCCGCGTCTGATTTTCCAATTCGTCGGCGACTTCCTTTTCGGTGCGTTCCGGCCGCAGCGTCGCGCGCAGCACGCCAAAGGCGCGCTCGGCGATCCAGATGGCGCGGCGAATATCGGCCACCTCGTCCTTGTCCTTGATGATCCGAAACTGTTCCACCAGGTCGTGCGTCGAAACTAACTCAACCTTCGGCAGACGGGCCGCGATCTGATCGCGCAGCGCCACACTCATCGAACCGGCTTCGACACCCAATTTTGACGCGCGGCCGCCGGTGGCGACCTCTGCGACCCGCTCGACCATGCCCACCCCTGGCGGGCGAATCGACGACTCCAGGCCCGGGCATTCTTGCTCGAGTTGCGTCGTGTATCGCGGATCGCTGATCACCACTTCGTTCTTGGCCGTGACTAGCAGATAGCTATCGTCGCCGCTGAAGCCGGTCAGATACGTTACGTTCGTGAAGTTGGTGACCAACAGCGCGTCGACGCCGGCCTTGCGAAACGATCGACGGAGCTTTTCTCGGCGGGCAGCAAAACGGCTCATGGCGTGATGGCAATCCAGGGAAACTAACGTGGTTTCGGTAGCCATTTGCTAACATTGACGGTGGATTCCCGCAAGATGGAAAGTGGCTGGAGGCCCTATTTGACGCGGGATCCGGGCGGAAATAGCCGCTCGCTGGCGGCCATCGCACGTCGCCGCGCGGCACGCTACGATAAAGGCATGAATCCACGACAGCTTGAGCAATTGGCACGGCGATTGTTGGACGGCGGTCTGGAACTGGAAGAGTTTCTCGCGCTGGCATCGCGACCGCCGACGGCCGACCTCGGCGACGCCCAGATCGACCTGGATCGCCGCCGCCGTTGCGGTTATCCGGAAGTCGTTTTTGCCGAAGGCAAGACCGTCGCCACGCTGGAGAAGATCTTCGAGCGCCTGATCGCCGAGGGGCAGGACGTGCTGGCGACGCGCGTGTCGGCCGGGCAAATTGCCGCTCTGTCGCCAGCGTTTCCCCAAGCGCGCTACAATCCGATCGGCCGCACCATCCGCATTACGCCGACCGCGGGCGACGGCAGATCGAGTGCCCCAGGCGGACACGTGGCGATCGTCACGGCCGGCACCAGCGACTTGCCGGTGGCCGAGGAAGCCAAGGAGACGGCGCTCTGGATGGGAGCGCAGGTTTCACTGATCTGCGACGTGGGCGTGGCCGGCCCACATCGGCTGCTCGAGCACTTGCCGCGATTGGAAGCGGCCGACGCGGTGGTGGTGATCGCGGGCATGGAGGGCGCGCTGCCCAGCGTGGTGGGCGGACACGTGGCGTGTCCCGTGATCGCCGTGCCCACCAGCGTCGGCTACGGCGCCAGCCTGGGCGGCATCGCGGCGCTATTGGGTATGCTCAACAGTTGCGCCGCCAACGTCACGGTGGTGAATATCGACGCGGGTTTCAAAGGCGCGTTCGTGGCCGGCTTGATCGCAGCGCGGGCCCGCCAGCGCGACGCGAAGATTGGATGAGCCAGCGATGACTTCTGACAGCGCCAGCACTCCCCTGCCCCGCCTCGCGCCGCGCCGGCCCGAGAGCCACAAAGGCGACTACGGCCGAGCGCTCTTGATCGGCGGTTCGCAGGGCATGTCCGGCGCCGTGGCGCTGGCCGGCATGGCCTGCTTGCGCAGCGGCGCGGGATTGGTGACGCTGGCCACCGCGGCGCCAGCACAAGCGACCGTGGCGTCGTTCGAGCCCGCTGCGATGACCATCGGACTGATGGCCGACAGTGGTGGTCGCATATCCAGCGCGGCGCGCGAGGCGATTGTTGGAGCCGCGGTCGACGCGACGGCCGTGGCCCTTGGTCCCGGCATCGGTCGCAGCGACGATTTGGTGGAGCTTGTCGGTTGGCTCTATCAACATCTTCCGCAGCCAATGGTCGTGGATGCCGATGCTCTGTTCGCGCTGTCGAAGAACCCGGCCGCGCTTTCGCCGCCGCCGGCGCCGCGCATTTTGACGCCGCACCCTGGCGAGTTCGCGCGGCTCATCGGCGTTGACAAAATCGATCCCGCAGATCGTGAACCCTTGGCGCGGGATTTTGCCCGACGCACCGGCACGATCCTGGTGCTCAAAGGGCATCGGACCGTGATCACCGATGGCAAGCGGTTGATGTTGAACACCACCGGCAATGCCGGCATGGCCACGGGCGGCACTGGCGACGTGCTGACCGGTATCATCGCGGCCCTGCTGTGCCAACACTTGGCGCCGTTTGACGCCGCGCGGCTCGGCGTGCACGTGCATGGGTTGGCGGGCGATCTGGCCGCGGCCGAGCTTGGACAAACCGCCATGATCTCCAGCGACCTGGTGCGCTTCCTGCCCGCGGCCTGGAAGCAAGTGCCAGCGCCGTGAGCGCGACCGCTCGATGACTATCGAGGTCGGCGTGCGGCCGGCGATGCCTTGGCGGCGTTTTCTTTCGCGCTGGCGGGGGCGGAGGATTTTCCGTTGCCGCCGTTGGCTTGCGGCGGGTGACTCGGCTGCGGTTCGTCCCAGGCAACGGACAAATCCGTGTCGAACACTTTTTCGAACAGCTTGGCGCGCTTGCGCGCCGCCCAAATGTCGACTTCGGGAAATTGCCGGGCCGTGAGCCAGAGTTGAATGTCGCCGTCGCGTTGAAAGGCGACGCGCACGTCGGTGACTTGCTGGGTATTGCTGCGATCGAGTCCACCCGCCACGCGCAGCACGGCTGCCATCTGCCGCACGCGCGCCTGATCGCGGGCCGCAAGCTGACGAAAGTTCGCGTGCTTCTGTTTCGGATCGGCGCCGCGATGGTAGCGGGCCACATTGGCGATCAGCTCCAGCTCGCTCGGTTTGAAACCCTCCAGGCGGCTGTGCAAGATCAAGTGATAACTGTGCTTGTGATGCTGATCGTAGTTGATCAGGTAGCCAACATCCTGCAATCGGGCGGCGGCCTCGAGCAGCGCGCGGTCGTTGGGATTGAGCTCGTAGACGTCGGCCAACTGCGCATAGATCGAACCGGCCAGTCGGGCCACGTGGCGGCTGTGCGCCATCTCGCAGCCGCAGTTGGAAGCCAGCCGCTCGATGGCCGCGTCGCGATCGTGCGGCTGCTCGCCGCTGGCGCCGGTCATCTGGTCGATCATCGAAAGCACCAGTCCGTCGCGCACGCCGCGATTGTGGACTTGTAACGTGTTGACCTCGAAGCGGTCCATCACACGGTCGATGATCGCCAGTCCCGCCACGATGATATCGGCCCGATCAGGGCTCAATCCCGGCACGCCGGCGCGTTCCTTGACGGGCATTTTGCGGAGCCGATCCAGCAGGTGACGCACCTCGGCGCGCGACACTTGATAACCGCGCACCGGCAGGCCTTCTTGTCCCTTTTGGGCCATCATCATGGCGGCCAGGCTGGTGAAGGTTCCGCCGGAGCCGAACAGCGTGTGCGGCACGAACACCGGGTTCTTGGTGCTTTTGCGCAAGTGGCGGTCGATGCCCGCAAGCAGCGTCTCGAAGCCTTCGTCGCTCGCAGTGTCGCTGAACTGCTCGCTTAGCCGCACGGCGCCAAGCTGCGTGGTATAGACGGCCTCGACCAGGTCGCCGTAGGCCAGCACGATCTCCGTGCTGCCGCCGCCGATGTCCACCACTGCGACGTGTTGGTTGGCCAGGTCGAAGGCGCGCTGCACGCTGGCAAAGGCCAGCAGTGCCTCTTGCTGCGCGCCGATGATCTCGATGTTGATGCCCAGCTCTTCGCGGGCGCGGCGGCAGAACTCGTCGCCGTTGGCCGCCTCGCGCACCGCGCAGGTGGCGATGGTCTTCACCTCGCTGATCTGAAAGCCGTCGGCAATCTGCTTCATTCGCCGCAGTGCGCCCAGCGATTTTTCGATTGCTTGCGGATCGAGCCGGCCGGTCTTGCTGAGATTTTCACCCAGCCGGGTCGATTCCTTTTCCTCGTCGAGGATTCGATACTTCCCGCCGCGCAACGGTTCGGCGACCATCAAGCGGATGCTGTTGGTGCCGATGTCGATCGCCGCCAGGCGGCCGGCCATGTCGGGCGACAGGAAAAACTGCTTCTCGTCCATCGAGAATCCCAGGGGCCTCAGGGTGCCGGTCTGCATACGAAAGGATAGCATAACCGGCCGTGAGACCGCGAGGTGGTGAGCGAAATCGCCTGTGGCGGGGATTCCGAGAGGGAGTTGGATTCGCAAGAAGTCAGCACGCGGCGCCAGAAGCCGTGCCGCCGTCGGATACTGCGACGAAGAAAACTTGCCGCACCCTTGAATTCCGCGTTACGGCACGTTCGCACTTCGCAATGCGGGCAACGTTCAACGCGTCTGCCACGGCTTCGCGTCGCTATACACGCGGACGCGGCTCGCCTTGCGCATTGCATCGGCGCCGGCTTCGGTCACTTGAGTGCCTTCGAGGTATAGATTCCGTAGCGGCAAAACTCTCAGGTGCGCCAAACCGGCGTCGGACACGGAGGTACCTTCTAGCCGCAGGTCGCGGAGTTTTCCCAAGCCCGACAGCCTGGCCAGTCCCGCGTCGGCAATTGCGGTGTGGCTGAGCCGTAGATTGACGAGTTGCCCGCACGTGCGAAGTTCGTCCAGTCCGGCATCCGTGATTTTGGTTGCTTCGAGATGCAGGTTCGCCAGGTTGGGCATCTGGCCGATGAATTTCATGCCGGCGTCGGACAATTGAGACCCGTTTGCGTACAGTGTCTTAAGCGCAGTAAGTCCTGCCAGACCCGCTCCGTCAATGGAAGTCTCTTCCACGTGAAGCCCACGCAGCCGTGGCAGCGCGCGCAAGTGCGCCAAACCCCGATCCGTTATGCGAGTGCCGTTGAGAACCAATCCTTCGAGCGAGGGCATCGTTGCCAACGTTTCCAGCCCGCGATCGCTGATGTCGGTGTTGGCAATTGCCAGCTCGCGCAGCTTGGGCAGCCGCGTCAAAGCGGTCAGTCCCGCGTCGGTCACGAGCGTGTTGTTGAGGGAGAGTACTTCCAATTTCGGGAGCTGTGCGAGCTGTGCAACGCCTTCATCCGTAATGCGGGCGCCATCGAGTGCCAAGGCTCTCAGCCGCGGCAGCGACACGACATGTTGCAAGCCGGCATCGGTAATGGCTGTCGTGCCCTGGCCGAATTGTTGATTCTCCGGCGTATTGCCGTTGAGCTGCAGAACTTCTAAGCGCGTCAAACGCCGGATCGGCTGTAGTCCGGCATCCGTGAGCAGCGAAGCATCGCACTGGAACAGGAGGAGATTGTCCAGCCGAGCGAGGTGAACCAAGCGTTCATCCGTGATAATCGGCAAACGCCCCATCGTCAGGCGTTGCAGCGAGGCAACGTCGCCCAGTAGCGCGATGTCGCGATCCGTGATTTCGCCCAACGATAACTGGTCGCTACGGATGCTGATCGCGGTCACGGTGATGAAGAAATCGTCACCGACCAACTGCCGCAGCCACGCCGGCGCCCATGGTTCAGCGGAACGTTGTCGTCGCCCCTCGGGGGTACGCTGGTGACGATACTCCATGTCGCCGCCCAACCGCTGCACCACTTCGACCGCGCGGCGCTGCTTGATGGCCCGATCGGTCTGGATGCCGAGCCAAACCGCCAGAACCGTGAACGCCAGCAGCAAGGTTCGCAAGCTGTAGCGAAACCAGCGGCGGCGCGGCGGCGTGGTGTGCGTTTCGGTCATGAACGCCATACTACCACACGTCCTTATGATTCGAGGCGCTGCCCGATTGACCGGCGGCGCGTGCGGGCTCCATAATCGGGGCTTTGGATCTCTAACGGCACTTGGGCGCTTGAGAGCGTCGACTTTTGTGAAACTACTGCGGCAAGTCGCGGATCTGCCTGACGAACTTCGCGGCGGCGCCGTGGCCATCGGTAACTTTGACGGCGTGCACCGCGGCCATGCGCGCATCGTGGCGCGGCTGCTGGAAAAGGCGCGCGCGGTCGGCGGACCGGGCGTGGTGTTCACCTTCGATCCGCACCCGGTGCGCGTTCTGCGGCCGGCCGAAGCCCCGCCGCCGCTGACGTGGACCGATCGCAAGGCCGAGTTGCTGGCCGCGTTGGGCGTCGACGCCGTGATTGCCTATCCCACGGATGAAGAGCTGCTGGCGCTTGCGCCCGGCGACTTCTTTCAGCGCATCGTGCGCGACGTGCTGGACGCCAAGGCCATGGTCGAGGGCCCCAACTTTTACTTCGGCCGCGGCCGCGCCGGCACCATCGACGTGCTGCGCGGCCTGACCCGCGAGTCGGGCATTCAATTGGACGTGGTCGAGCCGGTGATCGAGGGCGATCAGATCGTCTCCAGCTCGCGCGTGCGAAAGTTGCTGGCCGAGGGGCACGTCGAGGAAGCACGCCGGATGCTGACGGAGCCCTATCGCATTCGCGGCATGGTCGTACACGGCGCCGGCCGGGGGGCGAAAATCGGCTTCGCCACCGCCAACATCAACGCCATCGACACGCTGCTGCCGGCGGTTGGCGTTTACGCCGGACGCGGTTTCGTGAACAATAACGTCTGGCCGGCAGCCATCAACATCGGACCGAACCCGACGTTCGGCGGCGCGGAGCTGAAGGTCGAGGCCCATCTGCTCGGCTGGGACGATTCGCCCCTGTATGGCCAGCCGCTGGAAATCGATTTTCTGACGCGGCTGCGCGGCGTGCAACGTTTTGCCGACGTCGACGCGCTGAAAAAACAACTAGCCAGCGACATCGAGTTCGCGCATCGCGAGTTCGATAACTTTACCACGACCAAGTAATTCGCCCTACCAACAAACCCCGCCACGCGCGCCCACGATGCCGATCCCCTGGAATCGCTTTACCGAACTGGTCCGCTCGCACGATCGTTTCCTGCTGACCAGCCACATTCGCCCCGACTGCGACGCCCTGGGCAGCGAGCTGGGCATGGCCGGCGTGCTCGAGGCGTTGGGCAAGCACGTGTTGATCGTCAATGCCCAGCAGACGCCGCCCAACCTGGCGTTCATCGATCCCGAGCGAAAGCTGCGCACGCTGGGCGTCAACGTCGAACTGCGCGAGCTGGAAACGTGCGAGGTGCTGTTGGTGCTGGATACCAGCGCCTGGGCCCAATTGGGCACGATGGGCGAAGTGATTCGCGCCAGCAAAGCCCACAAGGCGATACTCGATCATCACGTGGGCGAGGACGATCTGGAGGCGGAGCTGTTCAAGGATCCGCACGCCGAAGCGACCGGCCGGCTGGTGCTCGACGCGGCGCGGCACCTGGGCGTGAGGATCACGCCGGAGATTGCCCGTCCGCTGTTCGCCGCGATTGCCACCGACACCGGCTGGTTTCGTTTCAACTCCACGACGGGCACGACGTATCGCGCGGGCGCCGAACTAGTGGATGCCGGCGCCGTGCCGTGCGAGATCTACGCCTCGCTGTACGAGCAGGATTCGTTGGCGCGGTTGACGTTGCGCGGCCGTATCTTGGCGCGGACCAAGACCGAGCTCGATGGCCGATTGGCGCACACGGCGGCCCTCAAGCAGGACTTCGTCGAAACCGGCGCGCATGCGTCCGATACGGAGGACGTGGTGAACATGACGCTGGCCGTGGCGGGGACCGATGCTGCGATCATTCTGGTAGAGCAACCCACCGGCGGCTTCAAGATCAGCTTTCGCAGCCGCACGCCGTTGCTCGATTGCAGCGAGTTGGCCAAACAGTTTGGCGGCGGCGGGCACAAGGCGGCCGCCGGCGGTTTTACCAATGCGCCGTGGCCCGAAGCGCAGACGCTGGTGCTTGACGCCGTGCGCAAGTGGATGCGATAATCGCGCCGGCAATT
>JBBDYK010000288.1:0-15190 GCA_040901665.1 Pirellulales bacterium
TTGGTCGCGATTGGCCTGAGCAAGCTTCTTCTCGGCCGCTCCATAGTTGCCGATCAGCCGCAGGCACACGATTTCGTCGATTCGAACGTTCCCGGCGAGTTGCGGCGTCATCTCGTGCTGGGCGATCGCGGCCAGCAATTCGACCGACTGCCCGAGCGAGTTCAATCGATCGGCGCTGTCGGCCTGGTAGCAAAGTCCTTGCTCGCGCAACGCCCGAGCCAGTTGATATCGAGCGTGCAATTCGAGCGAGGACAGTTCGGCCGGCGAGAGACCCTCGGTCGATACTTGCCGTGCGCCGCGGTTCCGCTGGCGCAGTTCAACGGTGATCGCCTCGTGGAGATCTTGCAGTTGCTTGATCGCGCGGCGTAGCGCAGTGCGCGCTGCGGCCAACTCCGCGTGCGGATTGCCGCCAAGCTCGGCTTCCTCGCGCACCGATTCGCCCTCGGCCAGGGCCGCCAGCGCGGCTTGCATTCGCAGCAGCGGCAACCGCGGCTCGCGCGGATAGCGGGCGGCAAAGTCATCGGCCGTCTGGCGTGCTGCTTGCCATAATGCGGGCCGCGCTGCGACGGGGGATTGCGCCGCGTGCGCGGCGTAGGTACGTGAAAGTTCGATTGCAAGCGCAGTGCGTTCGTCGGCGGGCAAGCCTTCTTCGGCAAGTCGGTCGGCGCAGTACTTCTCGGCCTGCTCGTACAGACCCTGTTGGCGCAATTCGGCCAGGTGTTGCTCGTCGGGAGGATCAGCTCTGGCGGCAGGTCGAACGACGGCGCCGGACAGCACGGCCAGCCACAGGGCCAGTCCGATCGAAGTCCATAAGGTGCGCCGATGGAGTGGCATGCGTTGCCCTCCGCAAGTTCGAAGACGAGATTAGCGGCGCGGCGCGGGCAACTGCGACACATCGACATAGACGTGCGAGCCGTTGTTCTGCCTTGCCAAGCGCACCAGGAAGTTGTCGGCGTCGGACTGCGGACCATAGCCGAATTCGATGGCGTTGATCGATGCGCCACGGTTCATTTGCGCGATTTGAGCGAGTTGTCCGGCGGAAAGCTGCGGCTGGTCTGCATCGGTCAAAAAGAACAGCACGTCGGGCTGCATGCGCAAGGCAATCTCCAGCGCCTCCTCGTGTCGCGTGGCGCCGTCGGCCGTGATGCTGCCCACGAACTTCTGCGCCAGGTACTTGTTCTGGTCGGTGCCGAACACGAGCCGGCCCAGAACCCCCGTGGGGTTAAACACCCGCGGTTTGCTATTGTAAAAGATGATTTGAAATTGATGGGTGGGCTGGAGATGTTCGAGGCTGGCCAGCAATTCGGCCTTGGCCGAAGCCAGCGGGGCGCCGCCGTGGCCGTCCATGCTGCCCGAGCGATCGAAGACGTAGACGAACTTGTTTCCCTCTCCCACGGCTCCGAAGATTTCGGTGCGCGCCTGGCCGCCGCGCACGCGATTCAAACCCTGCGGCTCGGCAGTGAATCCTTGGGCCGATCCCACGTCGCTGCCGTCGATCGCCCCGGACCCCAGGCCCGCGCCGGCGGAGGGCAATACGCCGGTTAACTCGAGCGCGGGCTTCTCGTCGAGTAGTGCCGTCAAGGCCGAAGCGTTTCCGGCCCCACCACCTTGATGCGCTTCGGCCGCTTCGCGCAACGTCGGCTCGACCTCATCGTCGTAAAAGCGACCCGCATCGTTCGACTCCAGCTCGACGGCGTCGATCGAGGCGGACGTCTGCGGTGCATTGCCATCGGTGAAAGATACCTCGAGGCTGGCCAGCAGGCTCGAGCCACTTTGCAGGCCGCGATCCTGCACCCAGCCATAACTGAGCGCCAACAGCAGGATCAACAGCATATGGACCGTGGTCGAGCACAACCACGGCAGCGACCAGGCCGCCAGCGAGCGAGCGAGCTTTAGCGGTGGCTCGGCGGCGGAAGTATTGGTCACCGGAAAGACTCCCCAACGAAGCCCAAGGGCTTGCCGCGTAAAGAATTGCAGTTACGAGCCGAGCAATTCTAGGGCGACCTCGAAATCGAGTCAACGTGGACGCGACATGCCCGCTGTCCATGATATCACTTGCGCGAGCCCTGGGGAAAATCGGGCCGCCAAGCGTAGTGTTCGGGAACCGAGGCGGGAGCAATCCTGCTCTGAATTTGGCCCCGCTGCTGCGCGTCGGTGCAAATAGCAGCCAGGGCCGCCGGTTCAATCCCAGTGTCGAGCGACTATTCGTTGCGATCGGGGAAAAAACCGTTTTACAGCGATTTCCGGGGCAGCCTATAATAGGCCATGCTGTAAGCGTGCGATGCCATTGCATCGTTCGCTTGTGCCTTCGCCGCATGCGCCGCGCGGTCCGCCCCCAAGCCGCCTGGTCGCCGCAAGGGAACTGAACAGGCGCGAAGCGTTCTCGTAGGTCGATCATCATCGGGCTCGGGCGGACCCATCTCCAACGGGATTCGCGGTCGAGCGAGTTTCCGTCCATTCGGCATTGCCGCGTCATAAAGTTTCAGGAGTGATGACTCATGTGGATTCCCAAGTGGCTGCGCGATCGAAAGAAGGGTGTCGACACGGCCATGCCGACGCAGGTCGTTTCGAACGAAGAATTCATCCCTCGGCCGCAGAACAAGCAACAGCGACAGGTTGAAGACCTGGTGATGCGGATGTCGGAAGAGAAGGCCAAGCGGTTGGGCGTCGATCGCCGCGCCTTCATGGCCAGCAGCATGGGATTGGCCACCTGCTTTTTGGCGCAGAACATGGTCTATGGCCCGCGCAGTTGCTGGGCCGTCGACGAGATCGAAACCCTGGAGCCCGGCGCCTATGAAGATAAGTACCCCAAGAGCGAGTACTTCATCATGGACGTGCAGGCCCACTTCACCAATGGTATTGCCATCGGATTCCGCAACATGGAATTCGTGAAGAACATGGGCTTCAACCTGAAGGACGATCCGAATGCCTATTCGTATCCGAACTTCGTCAAGGAGATGTTCTTCGACAGTGAAACGGCCATGCTGGTGATCTCGGGCGTACCCGGCCGCGAACAGCAGTACGATCCCAGCGGGAATCCCCTGGAGGGCCCCAAGCGCCGCGGCGGCGTGCTGCCCAGTTGGTTGATGTCGCAGCGCAAGAAGGACATCAACGACATGGCCGGCGACGTCCGCGCCTTGTGCCAAGGCAACTGTGCTCCGAATCACTATTGGGACATGAAGTCCAACAGCCAGGACCAGGCCGCGCTGTTCGACCAGATGGAGCGCGAGGTCAAGCTCTACGGCATCGACTCTTGGAAGTGGTACTGCCACACCGATCCCGGTCGCAGCGGCAACGGCTTCCAGCTCGACGATGAAAAGCTTACCTATCCGTTCTACGAGAAGTCCAGAGAGCTGGGCTTGAAACTGTTCAGCGTCCACAAGGGCTTTGCGTACCAATCGCGCACGCTGGGACATCTGGCCAATCCGAAGGACGTCGAAAAGGCGGCACTGGATCACCCCGACCTGACGTTCGTGATCTATCACTCGGCGCTCAAGCACGGTCCGAACGAGCCGAACTACGTGGAGGAGAACGAGTTCAACTCGGAGACCGGCGACTTCGCCTGGCACAACGTGCTGATGGGCATCAAGGAGCGCAATCCGAAGATCAACAACGTCTACCCGGAAATCGGCTCGTCGTTCGGCACGCTGGCGATCGCCAATCCGGTGATGTGCCAGCACCTGATCGGGCGAAACGTGAAGTTGTATGGCGCCGATCACACGATCTGGGGCACCGATTGCCTGTGGTGGGGGTCGCCGCAGTGGGCCATCGACGCCTTCAAGCGATTCCAGATCTCCGACGAGCTGTGCGACAAGTTTGGCTACACAAAGCTCACCAAGGAAGACAAGGCCCAGATCTTCGGGCTCAACGCCGCCAAGCTCTACGGCGTCGACGCAGCGCAGAAGCGGAAGAACATTCCCAAGGATGAGTTGTCGAAGCTCAAGACTGCGTACCTTGAAATGGGCGGCACGCGCGAAAACGCCGCTTACGGCTGGGTCCGCGACGACGCGACGGTGTAACGCCACAGCCGCTGCTTGAAAAATCAACCCACGCGGCGCAGGACGGCAACGTGCTCGTTCTGCGCCGCGTTTGTATTGCCCTTGTCCTCATCGATTCCAGGATGAACGGCGCGATGATACCGAGAAGAGTGCAACGTTGGGCGGCGCTGGTCCCCAGCACGATTGCGGCATCGCTGGCGGCGATAATGTTGGGCGCGGTCTGGTCGCAGGGCCATGGCACGCGGCATTCCTCCGCTGCTGAGCAAACGGGTCAGAAGCAGCTTGATCCGGCCGCCTGGGGCAACGACCACGTCGGCCAAGGACTGCCGATGTACATGGAGAGCGGTGAGTGCCTGTTCTGCCATCGCGAGCAAGTGGGAGCGACCTGGCCTCGCAACCGACACAATCTTACGATCCGCGAAGGGGTGGCAGATGAGCCGTCGCTGGCGGCGCTAGGCGCCAACCCGGCGACCAAGGCGCTGGCCGACGAAGTGCAACTCCTGCTGGGCGATACCCGCGCGCAGCGCTTTCTCCGGCGGTCGCCCGATTACGGAAAGATGGAGTTGCTCACGCCGGTGGCTACGTTCGGGCGCGGCACACGCGCGCGGCTGGTCAACGAGCATGACCCGCACTGGGACACCGAAACGTTTGCCACCGCCTGCGCGGGCTGCCACACGACGGCCATCGACCCCGCGACGCACGCATTCGCGGCCGTGTCTCTCGACTGTTATGCGTGCCACGGCGACGCCACGGAGGAGCACGCCAACGAGCCGAGTTTGATGCCGTTGGCCAAAGCCCGCAAAGATTCGCCTGCCGCGGTGATTTCGATATGTGGCTCGTGCCACTTGCGCGACGGCAAATCGAAGTCGAGCGGGCTACCTTACCCCAACAACTTCGTGGCGGGCGACAATCTGTTCAAGGATTTTCAAGTCGACTTCGAACGCGCCGACGACGAAGAGCTCAATCCGGCCGATCGGCACGTGTTGCGCAACGTGCGCGACGTGGCCCTGCTGGGCCGAGAAAACATGACCTGTCTCACCTGCCACGACGTGCACAAAGGCAGCAGCGACAAGCACCGCAACCTGCCGTCAGAGGCCCTCTGCTTCGACTGCCACAACCGCAGCGAGCCGATCAAGGGGCACCAGACGTACGAGGTGCACAGCGAGAGATGCGAGTATTAGGCGGGAACAGGCTGGAGGCGGGAGGCCGCAGGAAGCGCTGCTGCGGTTGCATTGCAATTGCGGCGCTAAGGATGGCACTTAAGTCGCGCTGGCCACGCGGTTGACCCGTCTTTCTCGTCCTCCGACCTCCCTCCTCCAGCCTCCGACCTATTTCGGCGCGAAGCGGAAGCGGATGTGCTCTTCGAGCACGCGGCGGTATTCTTCGACGTCGACGTCGCGTTCGCTGCAGATGAGAAACAGCGTGCCGTCGTCTTTGAAGTTCTCGTGATCCCAGGCGACGATCTCTTCGTCGGTCCAGCGCGGGTTATACTCGGCCAGCTTTTCGTCCGTCATGTTGCTGAAGTACGCGCGCAGGTTGACGTCGGTCTCGTCCATCGCCATGCCTGCCGGCATGCGCTCGTAGTTGACGTTCGCGTCGTTGGCTTGATTGCTCATCGCATGGCTCTCGTGCAAATTTCCGTTAGTGGCTCTGACTCCGCAACCCTGATTGTAACCGCGCAAGCGTGTGCGAAGCCACACTTGGACGATGCCATTTGACGAACGCACCCAGCGGTTGCCGCTATTGCTTCGGTCCCAAGTCCACTGCGCGGCTCAGTGCGTCGATGGTGGTATAGGGGATGCCGTCGCGGGCCATATCGCCGAAGGTGCGGTAGGGTCGGCCGGCCAGGATGCGGGGCGCCCAGGTCTCGCCCACGCCCGGCAGGCGCCGAATCTGTTCGATGGTCGTGGAAGGAGAATTCAAGTTGAGCTTGCCCAAGCCCGGTGGGCTGTAGGGCACGATGGACGGCGCTTGCGACAACAGGCCCGGTGGGGCGATTAGCGACTTTCGCGACTTCTCGGTCGCGGCCGCCGGCTTTTCTTCCGCAGGCGCTGTTGGCTTGCGCAAAGCTTTGGGCAGCGGGGGACGCGTCCCGGGATCAATCGTATTGCTCTCGGCCGATGGGGCTGCCACCGGCTCCGGCGCGGCCTGCGTCGCTGGCGATGCTTCGTCCGTTGGCGCCGGCTTTGGCTCCAACGCTACCGCGATCGAGGCGATGCCCAGCCATGCCATCACGCCCAAGGCCAGGGCGAATCGCTTCAGCAGATTACCGTTCATGGGAACTAACTCCTATGCAAATTGCTGGCCGCGCTCGATGGAGATGCTTCGCCCGTCGGGGCCAATGAATTCTACCACACCAATCCGCACCGATCCTAGCGATTGCGCAGCGTGCACAGGCAGCCGCTGACCACTTGGTGGACAGGCGCTGGCGGCACTGGCCACAATGGGCACGCGAGCCTGGGAGCCGGCAAATCGCCGGTCATCTCGGTGCCCTAACGTCATCGCCTCATGCCCATGGGAGAATCCATCATGCAGCGACGAGAATTCCTGGAAAACACGCTGGCCGGCACGGCGGCGCTCTCTGCGGGCCAGCGCGCCGCGGGACAGCCGGCAGCGGCAACCGGCGACGGCCTGACGGTGGAAACGGAACTGGTGATCGAGCGCGCCCTGCCCGGCAAGCGGCACGCCGGCAAGGTGCTGGCCACGATTGCGCCGCACTCGGACGACCACTCGATCCTGGCCGGCGGCACCATCGCCAAGCTCATTGCCGAGGGCTATACCGGCTATCTCATTCGCACCAGCAACGACGAGAAGGACTCGTACGATTTATCGCTGGGACAAACCGTGGCCGCCAATGAGGCGGACAACCTGTCGATGGCCAAGGTGTTGGGCATCAAGCAGGTCTTCGATCTGGGCTATCGCAACCACCGCATGGACGATGATTCGCGCGTGGAAATGCGCGCCCGGCTGATCTTCCTGTTTCGCCTGCTCAAGGTCGACACGATCTTCAGCTACGACCCGTGGGGCCACTATGAAGAGAACCCCGACCATTACGTGACGGCTCAGTGCGTCGAGGCGGCCTGCTGGATGGCCGGCGGGCACTTGGACTTTCAGGAGCATTTTGCCGCGGGACTCAAGCCGCACGCCGTAAGCGAGAAGTACTACTACGCGCGCGGCCCGCAACTGGTCAACCGTGTGGTGGACATCTCCACCACGATGGACCAGAAGATGGCGGCCATTCGCGCCAACAAGACCATGATCGGCAACATGGCGCGAGAGTATCGCGATGCACTTGCCAAGCGAAACCTGAAGCTGCCCGAGTTGGAAGGCGACGCCGAGAGCGCGATTCGCGCCTATGCCAATTTGCGATTCCGCAACGGCTTCGCCCAACGGGGTAAGTTGTATGGCCTGGAGTACGCCGAGCGCTTTCACTACATCGGGCCCGACACGTCTCTCGACGCGTATGTTGCCGAGCACGCCGTGCCGATCAAGTAAGCGCAGAGCTCGCGACTATTTCTCGGCTCCAACTGCGGCAAACACCAATTGCACGGCGATGAGCATCATGGCCACGTCGCCCAGGATGTGTACGATCCAGGGCGCGACGATCGAGTCGGCCTTTGCATACAGGGCCTGAAGTACCAGTGCGAACACGAACAGCCCCACGATCGCCAGCAAAAGCGGCAGCAGCGTCACCCAGTGGTAGATGAACAGCAAGTGCTGCACGGTGAACACGCCGGCCGGCAGCAGCGTGCCTAGCCAGGGATGCCGCGGCGCCAGCAATCCAAAAGCAAAGCCGCGATAGAAAAATTCCTCCAAGAGCGAGTTGGCGACGATGGTGACCGGCGCGATCATGAGCACGGTGGCCGCGGTGACGCTGAACTGCCGGTGAATCTTCTCGGTAATGGCCGACTTGTCGAGCAACAGGTTGCCCAGCGCGGCATAAGCGCCCAGGAAGATCGCCCCGCCCAACACTCCCAACAGCACCGCCAGCGGCAAGTGATTGCGCCAGTTGCGCCATCTGAAGATGTCGCGACCCAAGTGCAGCCCTTGTGCTCGGCAGTAGATTAGCGGCGGCACGAGAAACGACAGCTTGTAGATCGAGCTGCCCAGCGCGCCGCTGGCGCCCAACCAGCTCTGCGCGGCGATGATCGCCAGCGGCAATACCACAAGCGCGACGAGCACGGGCATATGACTAACTCCCCGGCAGATTGACATGAAGCGGCGCGATTGTGACGGGCCAGTAGAGATGCGTCAATTCTGCTCTGCGCGCAACGTCGATCACTACGTCGCCTTGGCAGTCATTTGCCACACTCGAACGTTGCCGCCGGGTTCGGCCGTGCCGACGCGCAATTCATCGGGATGTAGCTGCATGGCCCGTGCCGAGTCGGGCAGCTTGAGCGCGAAGAATTCCTCCGGCTTGTCCAGCTTCCAGAACAGCACATGGCCGCCGTCGTGCCCGGTCGTCGAGCCGGCGACGAAACCTTGGCTGTGGAAGAAGACGTCGCTCGCCAGGCCGCGAAACTTCTTGGTGGTCGCCAAGGATTGGACCTTTTGTCCCGTCTCGAAGTCGAAGACGACGACCAAGGGCGTGCCGATGCCGGCAAAGGCGTTAGAGACTTCGGTGATGCCGCCGCAGGCCAGATGCTTCCCGTCGGCGCTAAAGGCCATGCTGCGGACGCCGCCGATATCGGCGCCGAAGCCCTCGTCGTATTTCCACAGCGCCGCGCCGTCGAACTGGCGCAGCTCTTCGCCGGTGGCGATGTCCCAGGCGCGAATCACGCCCTTCAAGTCGCCGGATACGACGATGGGCTGGGTGGGATGGAAGGCGACGTTGTAGACGTGATGCGCGTGTCCTGTGAGCGTATCGACATGGGCGCCATCGGCCGCGCTCCACAGCTTCACCAGGTTGTCGTTGCCGGCCGTGGCCAGCAGTTGGCCGTCGGGACTGACCGCCACGGCGCGCACCCAGCCGCTATGGGCATCGATAGTGCGCTGCGGCGCGGGCGCTTCGGCGGCCGTCTCCCAAAAAATGAGCTTGCCGTCATACCCGCCGCTATACAGCGTGCCTGACGTGGGATGAAACGCCAGGCTCCACACCCAGCTTCCGTGTCCGGTCAGTGGTGTTTTCTTGCCGCTGGCCAATTCCCAACGTTGGATCGTGAAGTCGTGTGCCGATGCGAACACGTACTGTCCGCTGGGATCGAATCGGCACGACAACAGCGGGCTGTCGTGCTTGAATTCGGCGACCTGGTGGGTTTGCTCCGGCGCGATCTGAGGAGTGGCCGTGGTTTCGCTCATGCCAGCAACTCCGTAATGGCGGATGCGGCCGGATCGGCCACGGGGATCGAGCGACCGCCGGCGTCGATCTTGAGCGCCGGATCGACTCCCACGGCGCGGAGATACGTGTGGAACAGGTGGCCGTGGTCGACTTCGCGATCGACTACCTCGGTGCCGTTGGCGTTGGTCTTGCCGATCGTGGCGCCGGGCCGAATGCCGCAGCCGCCCAGCAACACGCTCCAGGCAGTGCCCCAGTGATCGCGGCCGAAGTAGTTGTTGATCTTGGGCGTGCGTCCGAACTCGGCCATGACGATCAGCAAGGTGTCGTTCCACATGCCCCGGTCGACCAGGTCGGCCACCAGCGTGGCGAAGGGGCGATCGAACTCGCCGAGTTGCTCGATGTGGAAGTCGAAATTCTCGTAGTGCGTGTCGTAGTTCGAGTGGTTCACCTGCACGCAGCTCACGCCGTTTTCCAACAGCCGGCGAGCGAGCAGGCAATGCCGGCCGAACTCGTGATTGCCATAGCGCTCCAAGTCGGCTGCGGGCTCCTTGGTCACGTCGAACACGTCGCGACGCTCCATCAACTGCTGCGCTTGATCGAAGGATGAAATGAACGCGTCGCTGTCGGCGGTGCGACGGCGGCGGGCGAAACGAGCGTTGGCCGCCGCGCGAAACGCGTTGCGCCGCGCATCGGATGCTTCGCTCAGGCCTGCGGGCCGGGCCGTGTTCTGTGGCGGCTCGCCATTGCCCAAGGTGATGCTGGCGTACTTCGGTCCCAGAAACGCGGCGTCGCTGCCGGGGCCGCCTCCGCCGCGCGACGAAATGTGGATGTGGCCCGGCAATGGCAACTGCTCCGGGGCCAGCATCTTGGCGCCGACGGCGCCCAGGTGCGGATACTCGGCGACGGGTTCCTGCCGCCGGCCGGTGGTCATGCAGATCTTGCCCTTGCCGTGATCGTTCTCCTTGGTGTTGACGCTGCGGACGATCGACAGATGGTGCATCTGCCCGGCGGTGTGCGGCAATAGCTCGCAGATGTGCGTGCCGGGCACCGATGTGGAAATCGCACGAAAGGGTCCGCCGGTATCGGTGCCGGGCTTGGGATCCCAGCTCTCCAACTGGCTCAAGCCACCGGCCAGATAGAATACGAGAATGTGCTTTCGCTTGCCGGCCAACTCGGGCAAGGCGGCTTGCACCACGCGCGGCATGCCGATCATGGCGCCGCCGGCAGCGCCGGCCATCGTGCCCAAAAACTGGCGCCGCGCCAGCAAGTGCTCTTCGGATTGGCACGCGTAGTGGCATTTCATCGCCAGGTCCTCCTTAAAAATCTGCTGCCGGCATGCCGGTTAATGATTGAAGCGAAACTCCGTGGACGTCAACAGTCCCCACACCATCTCGCTGGCGACAGCCGCTCGATCCTCGTTGGTGGCCGGCCAAGAGTCTGTCACTCGCTCAATTTCATCGTCGGTCGACAGTCGCGAGAGCACGCCCAGGTAGAGCTCATTGGCCACGTCAGCGGGCTGTTCGAGCTTCGCCAGGCGATCGGCAAGGTTGCTCTCGGCGGGCTTGATCCAATCGGTCACCACGCCCGCATTCGCCAGAAAAAGCGCCTGGTGAACGGTGGCTTGGAACGTGGCCGACTGTCCTGGCTCCTGTCCGAAGAGAGATACGAAGCACTTGACGTTGCCGCGCAATTTCTCTTCGAGACGGGCATCCAACAGCCGCACTTGTTCGGCGTCGCGCTGTTCGGGCGACAACTCGGCTTTCGCCTCGACGTCCTTCTTGGCCTGCTCGGCCAACGACGTCGCCTGGCGATCGACGAGTCCGACGGCTTGCATCGTGGCCCAGCCCAACTGCTCGGGCGAGAGCGGCTTGAATGATGAGAGCAGGAAGCGAACCGTGGCATTGTCGGCCAAGGCTTTCCAGGCGATGCTGGCGGCCATTGCATCATCGGCGGCCTTCTCGGCGGCGGCCAGTCCCGCGTCTTCGGCGGCAAGTAACTCGTCGATGGCAATGGACGCTTGTGCCTTGACGTCAGCGTAGTGTTGATTGGCCGCGTGGGTAGCAGCCTGCGATTGGGCCGCTGCGGCCGACAGCGCCAGATAGTCGAGCACGGCCTGGCCGGCGGTGATGCGCGCCGCGAGCTCGGCAGCCTCGCCCTGGGCGGTGCGGAACTTCAGCCGCGCGTCGCGCGCGCCTGCTTCGGCCGTGTCGAGCGCGGCGCGGGCCACGGTCAGCTCGGCCGCGGCTTGCTGCAGCAGCTTGTCGGTATCGGCCAGCTTGAGCGAGGCGGCTTGCACCTGCGGCTGCTTTTCATTGATGAGCTTGCGCAGCTCGGCCAGTTGTGTGTCGACTTCGTTGGCTCGATTCTTGAATTGTGCGGCCGCCTCGGCCAACGGCTTGTCGTCGGGCAATTTCGCCACGGCGGCGTCGGCCTTTACGCGAGCTTCGACCAGCGCCTTGAGCACGTCGTCCTTGACGGCCGCGTCCTTCACCGCCGCGGCCAGCGCGGTGGAAACCTCGTCGGATGCCTTCTTGGTTTCGCCGTGGGCTTTCGTCGCGGCCTCCCGCGCCGCGGCGGCGGTCGAGAATTTTTCGTAGGTCGCGTCAAAGGCATCCGCCGTGGATTTGGCCGCCGCCTCCAAGCCGGGAAGCTCGGACGCAAGCTTCTCGGCCTGCGACTGCCAAGCTGCCATCGTCGCGGCGGCGGTGGTCGCATCGACGGGCAAGTCGGCTGGCGTGGGCATTTCGCTGGCCCGTTGATAGGTCTCAGACAACGCCACCTCGCGCAGGAACGCCCGGGTGTCGAACTTCATCTTCACCAACTCGTCGGCCAATAGCGCCAGCAACCGCGACTCGACGGCCGGGTTGGCGCTGTGCACCATGTCGAGCGGATGCACCAGTCCGCGGCCTGTCATCATGGCCCACAAGCGATTCGCCAGATTGCGATTGAACGCGTCATTGCCGCCGTCGGTAGCGAGCGCGGCCAATTGCGCGCGGCGGCTGTACTTCGGAATCGGCCGCACGTTCTTGGCGGGCGCCACGACGTAAGCCTCGGCCGTGACCAGCACGGGTTCGCTCACCGGCGGTCCTTGCGGCAGCTTGGGCAACACGTAGTCGCGGCCTTCGCCGGTGAACACGCTTTTGAAGGTTACTTCGCCGTCGGCGTTCTCGGCATAGAAAAGCTTCTTCTCCTTTGCGTCGTCGAACAGCAGGCCGCGATTGACGAACGCCTTCAGACCGTAGTAGTCGGCCTGCAAATAGTCCGCCACCAGCGGATGATCGTGACACTGCGCGCATTGCAGATCGCGGCCGAAGAACAGCCGGCCGATGTCGCGGGCCAACAGATCCGGATCGCCGTCGCGATCGAAGTAGAACTTCACGGCCGGGCGCAGCGCGGGGTCGACGCCGTCGGCGGAGAGGATCTCGCGCGCCAATTGATTGAGCGGCTTGTTATCGGCGAAGCTCTGCCGCAAGTACTCGCGCCACGCATCGTCGGAGATGGTCCACTCGCTGCCGGGCAGGGCGCGTTGCCGCCGACGCTCCATGAGCATCACGTCGAATGTCGTGGCAATGTGACGCGCAAACCGCGGATCGGCCAGCAGCCGGTCGATCAGCACGGCTCGCTTGTCGGGCGCAGGATCCGCCAGAAACGCGCGGGCCGTGGCCACGTCGGGAATCGTGCCCACCAAGTCCAAATACACGCGCCGCAGGAAATCGGCGTCGCTGGCCAGCGGCGCGGCGGGTCCGAGGCTGGCACTGGCGGTGAATTCGTCGATCCGCTGGTGCAGCGGCCGCTCGTCGGCCACGGCGTGCGCCGCCGTTGCCGCGATCCACGCCACGATCGCGATCAGCCCTCGGCTCTGCCGGGGAATTGTCCCCCAATTCGCCGTCGAGTGGCGCAATTCCGCAGCGCGTTTTGCCGCAGCAGCAGGCATCCGCGGGTCTCCTGGCGACGGGAATGAAAGTCAGCACACAAGTCCGACGGCAGGCGGTCGGAGGGATGGTTCGTCAGTGCAGGTAGGCAGGCGAGTGGCAGGCGCAGTCTCGTGAGCCGCAGGTCGGCTGGAAGCTCACATATCAAAACCCGGCAATATGATAGCGCCCCGTGAGCCCTGCGCCAAGCATTGCCAGCAGGCTAATCGGGTCACCCCAACCCGGTGTGACAGGCTGGCTGCGTTGTGAGGCACTCGCGCTAAGTCACGACTTTCTCGGGTTCCAGGCGGCTTGTCGGGCCGTCGGTTTGCGAGCGCATCCAGGCGTGCAACTTGTCGACGTCGCCGGGCACGGAGCGCGCGCCGGCAAACAGCACCAGTGCCAAGATGACGCAAACGGAGGGCAACGCGAACATGGCCCGGTGAATGCCGACGCCGCGATACGGTTCGAGCGCCTGCTGCGTGGCCACGGAGTCCAGCCCGGTCAGGTCGATGCCGTCTTCCTGCGCGGCGGCGGCCACGAAGCGATCGCTCATGTAGCCAATGCCGATCGGGCCCAGCGCGCCGCCAAAAAGGTACATGGCGCAGAAGTAGAGCGCCATGGCCGTGGCTCGCAGCGAGGGCTCGATGACGTCCTGAATCGTGGTGTAGACCGTCGCGTAGTAGGTGTAGAGCATCATGCAGCCGAAGCCGAAGAAGATGCCAAAGGCGACCCACGCTCCGGCTTGCTGGGAGAGCGCGAAATAGAAGGCGGGCACGGAAATGGCGATCGCCAGCGCTGCCACCAGCATGCGGCCGTTACGTCGGCGGCGCAACACCGCGTCGCCCAGCCAGCCGCCCAGGATCATGCCCGGCACTCCGCACAGACCGTAAACGGCCATCGCCATCCAACCGGAAACCTGCACGTCGGTGCCGTGTACGCGCATCATGTAGGGGACCAGGTAGCTGCCGATGGCATACATGTTGAAGTTGTGCAGCGCGCCGGACGCGATAATCCAGCGCATGGTGGGAATCGACAAAACGAGCGCATAGGGGTTGCCGTCGCGCTTGCGGGCGCCAATGTTGTGCGCCTCGGTGGCGCCGCGGGCCGGTTCGGTGATCATCGACGCGCCCAGGGCGCACAGCAGGCCGGGCACCACGGCAACGTAGAATGCCATCTGCCAACCGTAGTGCTTGGCCAGCATGCCGCTGAAGAGCAGGCAGGCTGCATTGCCGATCGGCAAACCGAGCATGAAGATCGACATTGCCCGGGCGCGGCTACCGGCCGGAAACAAGTCTCCGATCAGCGAATTGGCGGCCGGCGCACAAGAGGCTTCGCCCACGCCCACGCTCAAGCGCAGCACGGCCATTTGCCAGAAGTTGCGGGCCAGGCCCGAGGCCGCCGTCAAGACGCTCCACACCGTCACGCCAATGGTGAGGATGCGCGAGCGATTGCTGCGATCGGCCCAACGCCCCAAGGGGACGCCCACCGCCGCATAGAGCAGAATGAACGCGGTGCCGAGCCAACCGAGTTGGGTATCGCTCAGGCTCCAATCCTTGCGGACGGATTCGCCGACGGCGCCGAGAATCAATCGATCGTAGAAGTTCAGCATGTTGATGGAGAACAACACGCCCAGCGCGAACCAGGTCTTCCCCTTTGTCATCGAGCACGCCCTTTCCGCCAGCAAGAAAATGCGACTCGCACGGGGGCCAGCGCGCAGCATCGCGGGCTTGCGCTGGCTCTATTGCGAATCGGGAATTGCACGCCACACTCGTCGCCGAACGCGACGAGGCCCTGATTGTTGGCTGTCACCGGGCTGGATTGCAAGCGTTTTCCTTGAAACATCCGCACGCGGCGCAAGACAACTGGAAAGGACTGCCGGTCGCGCAGGCTACAACGCACCCCACAGCCGCGGTCAAGAGTCGATACGCAGCCGGGCCCATTTCTCCTGGAAACCGGGCCGCGTGAGCACCTCGCGATTGACCCCCCCGCGCGGCGCCGGG